>CANQMM010000029.1 GCA_947624955.1 uncultured Bacilli bacterium
AACGACCGGAATAGTCAACACGTTTACCTAATAAGTTTTGACGGAAACGTCCTTGTTTACCTTTAAGCATACTAGATAGAGATTTAAGTGGACGATTACCGGCAGCTGTTACACTTCTACCACGACGACCATTATCAAATAAGGAGTCGACAGCTTCTTGAAGCATACGTTTTTCGTTTTGAACGATGATCGTTGGAGCACCAAGTTCAAGTAATTTCTTTAAACGATTATTCCGGTTAATAATACGGCGATATAAATCATTTAAATCAGATGTGGCAAATCGACCACCATCAAGTTGAATCATTGGTCTTAACTCAGGCGGAATAACTGGAAGAGCTTCTAGAATCATCCATTCAGGACGATTACCGGATTCGGCAAAGGATACTAAACAATCTAAGCGTTTAACTAAACGAATACGTTTTTGACCGGTAGTATCTTCTAATTCTTTTCTTAAATCAGCTATTTCTTTTTCTAAGTCGACTTGACTTAATAGTTCTTTAATAGCTTCAGCACCCATACCTACTTTGAAACCATTACCATATTTTTCATAGAAAGCACGGTATTCTTTATCAGATAAAGTTTGTTTCTTTTCGAGTGGAGCATTACCAGGATCGATAACAACATATGAGACAAAGTACAAAACTTCTTCTAGGTCTCTTGGTGACATATCGAGAACAAGACCCATTTTAGATGGTACACCTTTAAAGAACCAAATATGTGAGCAAGGAGAAGCAAGTTCAATATGTCCCATCCGTTCACGACGAACTTTAGAACGAGTTACTTCTACCCCACAACGGTCACATATAACATTTTTATATCTTAATCTTTTATATTTACCACAAGAACATTCGTAGTCTTTCTGTGGGCCGAAAATCTTTTCACAGAATAAACCATCACGTTCCGGTTTTAAAGTACGGTAGTTAATCGTCTCAGGTTTTTTTACTTCCCCATAAGACCAACTACGGATAGTATCGGGACTAGCGATACCTATTTTAATTCCTTTAATACTATTAACTTCTAACATAGTTCTTCATCCCCCTCTTCTTCTATATCACCGGGAAATTCTAAGTCATCTAAATCTTCATCTTCGAATTCACTATCTTCGTCTTCATCTAAAGGTGGAGTATCTTCAGGAACCGGTAGCGGTTCACCTTCAGGATTATTGACATCGATTTCTTCTATCGAAACGGTATCGTCATTATCTTCTTCAACTTCTAATTCTCTTAAATCGTGAATTTTATCGTCATTGTCGACAATTTGGATATTTAAACCTAAAGCTTGGAATTCTTTAATTAAGACTCTAAATGATTCCGGAATACCCGCTTGATTAATGGTCTTACCTTTAACTAAAGCTTCATAAACTTTAACACGACCAATAACATCATCGGATTTAATAGTCAAGATTTCTTGAAGAACGTGAGCAGCACCATAAGCATATAGTGCCCAAACTTCCATTTCCCCAAATCTTTGACCACCAAATTGAGCACGGCCTCCAAGAGGTTGTTGGGTTACTAATGAGTAAGGACCTGTCGAACGAGCATGTAATTTATCATCAACCATATGGTGTAATTTAACCATATACATAACACCAACGGATACACGGTTTTCAA
The DNA here is from genome assembly GCA_947624955.1 of uncultured Bacilli bacterium. GTDB lineage: Bacteria > Bacillota_I > Bacilli_A > RF39 > UBA660 > CALVJF01. Next base: position 1,611 of record CANQMM010000029.1, read on the forward strand.
AAGGTTCACCGGTACGACCATTATATAAAACGGTCTTACCATCAGGTTCCATACCAGCTTCTTGCATAGCTTCATTGATATCTTCCATAGAAGCACCATCGAATACCGGTGTCGCATAATGAACACCCAATTTCTTACCGGCCATACCTAAATGTAATTCTAGAATTTGACCGATATTCATACGGGAAGGAACACCTAATGGATTTAAGATAACATCAACAGGACGACCATCAGGTAAGTAAGGCATATCTTCTTCTGGTAAGATTAGAGATATAACACCTTTATTACCGTGGCGACCAGACATCTTATCACCAACTTGGATTTTACGTTTTTGGGCAATATATACCCGGATGACTTTAGAAACACCGGCAGGTAGTTCATCAGAGTTTTCTTTAGTATAGACTTTAACATCGTGAACGATACCACCAGCACCGTGTTCAACTCTTAAAGAGGTATCTCTTACTTCTCTAGTCTTTTCACCAAAGATAGCGTGTAATAATTTTTCTTCACTAGTTAATTCTTGAACGCCTTTTGGTGTAACTTTACCAACTAAGATATCGCCATCTTTAACTTCCGTACCAATACGCACAATACCATTAGCATCAAGGTTTTTACGAGCATCCTCCCCAACATTTGGGATATCTCTTGTAAATTCCTCAGGTCCTAATTTAGTATCACGGCAATCGATATCATAGTGTTCAATATGAATAGAGGTATAAACATCATCTTTAACTAATCTTTCATTTAAGATTACGGCATCCTCGTAGTTATAACCATTGAAGGTCATGAAAGCGACAACCATATTTTTACCTAAGGCAAGTTCACCTTTATCGGTAGATGGTCCATCAGCAATGACTTCGCCAGTATGAACTTGGTCACCGGCTTTAACGATTGGCCGATGATTGAAGCAAGTAGAAGCATTACTTCTTTCGAAACTTGCTAAATAATATGTATCTTTACCTTTAGCATTTTTAACAATAATTTTTTTAGCATCAGCATATTCAACTACGCCATCAGCTTTGGCAACAATAGTAGAACCGGAATCACGAGCTGCGATATATTCAACACCTGTACCAACTATTGGGGCTTCACTAGTAAGTAGCGGAACTGCTTGACGTTGCATGTTCGCACCCATTAGGGCACGTGTAGCATCATCGTGTTCAAGGAATGGCACACAACTTGTAGTAATTGAAACGATTTGACTTGGAGCAACATCGACATAGTTAACTTGGTCTTTTTTAACCATAACGGTTTCGCCGTTAATACGAGCAACAACTAATTCATCAACGATTTCATTATTATCATTAATATTTAAGGTTGCTTGAGAAATATAGAAATCTGCTTCTTCATCAGCCGTTAAATAGCGAATATCATCAGTTAATTTACCATTTTCAACTCGACGATATGGGGTCATAATGAAACCATATTCATTAACTTTAGCATAAGAAGCTAAAGAGGTAATAAGTCCGATATTTTGACCTTCTGGTGATTCGATTGGACAGATACGGCCATAGTGAGAGGCATTAACATCACGAACTTCCATTCCGGCACGGTCTCTTGATAAACCACCTGGGCCAAGAGAAGATAAACGACGTTTATCAGTTAATTCAGCAATAGGGTTAACTTGGTCCATAAATTTAGATAATTGAGATGAACCGAAGAACTCTTTTAAAGCTGCTGTTACTGGACGAATATTAATTAAGGATTTAGGAGTAACGGTCTCGATTTCTTGGGTAGTCATTCTTTCACGAATAACTCTTTCCATACGAGCCATACCAATCCGGAATTGATTTTGAACTAACTCCCCTACTTGACGAACTCGACGATTACCTAAATGGTCGATTTCATCGACATTACCGATACCGGCATGTAAATTTAAGTAATAGGAAATAGAAGCATAAACATCGGAAATTGTTAGACGTTTAACATCGATAGTTTGGTCATTACCAATAACTTTATGTGTTTTAGTTTCATCATTTTTATCATATACTAAAACTTCTTGAATCTTATTATATTCATCTAGTTCTTCATTAATTATGGCTTCTTTAACGCCATAACCATTCGCAAATAACGGACGAATACTTTCTAAGATTTCTTTAGTGATAACTGTACCTTGAGGTACAACAACTTTTTTACCATCTTTGATATCTTCCGCGATTTTACAACCTAATAAACGGTCTAAAACATTTAACTTTTTATTAAATTTATAACGACCAACTTTAGCTAAATCATAACGGAATTTATCGAAGAAACGGGTAATTAATTGGTTTTTAGCACTATCGAGAGTTGCAGGTTCACCAGGTCTTAATTTCTCATAAATTTCGATTAAAGCTTCGTCAGTATTCTTCGTACTATCTTTTTCTAAAGTATTATTAATGTAATCATTTTCTCCGAATGTTGCAATAATATCTTCATTATTCGATAAACCTAAAGCTCTTAAGAAGGTTGTAATCGTTACTTTTCTTGTACGATCAATTCGGACATATAAAACATCACGAGCATCAAGTTCGTATTCTAGCCAAGTACCTTTATTAGGAATGACTTCTCCGGAAATGATATGACGGCCATTTTTATCAATTTCTTGTTTGAAATAGATAGATGGACTACGTACTAATTGGGATACAATTACCCTTTCAGCACCATTAATGATAAATGTTCCCGCATCAGTCATTAACGGCATATCACCCAAGAAAATCTCTTGTTCTTTTACTTCCCCAGTCTCATGAATAAAGACACGAGCTTGAACCTTTAAAGGAGCTGCGTAGTTTACCATCCGCTCTTTAGCTTCTTTAACGGAATATCTCGGAGTATCTAAATAATAATCACCAAATTCTAGGGAAATATTACCAGTGAAACTTTCAACAGGAAATAAGTCTTCAAAAATTTCTTTAATTCCGCTTTCTAAAAACCATTGATATGATTTTTTTTGAATTTCTAGTAAATCTGTCAATGCCAAGGTGTTTTTAATTTTGGAGAAAGTTCTTCTTTCTCGATGGTCACCAAATTTTTCTACTTTGTATGCCACATGTTTCACCCCTATACCTAATTTTTTTGGTATTGTTTTCATAGAAAAAACAATACGCCACCAATCTATAATTTTACTCTAGTGGTCTTGCTTTGTCAACGGTTTTTCGCTCTTACGATATAAAAACCTTTACTTTTTTCGACTACGGCACATAAATAGCGACTATTTAAGTGTTCGATCGTGCTTTTTGCTCCTTGGTCTTTACGAATAACGAACCATAATTCACCATTGGGAGTTAAATAATTTAGAGCATCATCTAAAATACCATAAACGATATTCTTCCCGGCTCTAATCGGGGGATTAGTAATTATCAAGTCATATGTGCTGGTAACATTGGTATACATATTACTTTCTAATACTTTACCATCTACGTGATTGTGAAAAATGTTTTTTTCTGTCAGATGGAGAGCCCGTTTATTAACATCTACCAACGTAACCGTCGCATTATAAGCTTTAGCTAAAGTGATACCCATAAAACCATAACCGCAGCCAACATCTAGGATATGTTGAAATTTATTTTCCTGTTTTAAAATCGTTTCGACTAATAAACGACTGCCAAAATCGATTTTATCTTTGGAAAATAAACCATTATCACTATAGAAAGTTAAATTTAAATCTTGATAAGTATAGTCGATTGTTCTTAGTTCACTTTTTAAATTAGGATTATTAGTAAAATAATGTTCCAAAAAATCACCATTTCTTTTTATTTCTTTTTTAGCAAGTTAAATAATAAATACATTTTACCTTATATTCAAGTAATAGTCAATAAAAAATCCCCAAAGATTGGGGAAATTCTACTTAGTTAAAGTCTTCAGTAAAATTACCATTTTTAAAGATTGTAAGTTCTTGACCATCATAGGTAGTAGCAGTGATTTGTAAATCTTTAGTACCGATCATAAAGTCAGTATGACTTTGGCAATCATTAAAACCGATGTGGTCTAAATCTTGGCCTTTTAATTTCTCACTGCCTTTAAAACATTCCGTAAAACCACTACCTAAGGCCAAATGGCAAGAAGCATTCTCATCTAATAAGGTTGTATAAAATAGAGTTTTAGTATTGCTGATTGGTGAGTTATAAGGAACTAAGGCAACTTCACCTAAGTAATTAGCATTTTTAATGGACGAAATTATTTCTTGAAGATAGGAAGCGTTTTTCTTAGCTTGAACCTTAGTTACTTTGCCATTACGAAATTCGAGACTAAAGTCTTCAATCACAACCCCACTATTGAGTAGCGGAAGCGAACTATAAACTATACCATTAACTTGATATTTATCGGGAGTGGTAAAAACCTCAAAAGAAGGAAAATTACAAACGATATCTTGACCATTTTGCAAGTGGGATACCGTCGTACACCAAATGGATTTTTTACTTAAACCGACAGTTAAATCGGTACCTAGTTTATTAGTATAATGGAGTTCTTTAATTTTTAAATTATTCAATTTTTCACAGATATTTTTATTTTTTTGTAATTCTTTTTTAAGTTCTTGATGGGGTTTGACAGAATTAAGATTACATAAGTTAAAGATGGTTTCCCATAATTTATTTAGAGGATCTTTAGCTTGGGGATAAACTTGATGAGCCCAATCATAAGTGGGAACCATCGCAATTAACCAAGCAAGTTTATTTTGCATTTGCAATTTTTTATAATAGGTACTTGTATTAGCGGCGTGCACATTTACTTTGCCCATCAATTTAGAATCGATGTCCGCCATAATATTCGGGGCTTCAGAAGCTAGACAAAGGAAAGCGGCATTCTTTTTTGCATAAGTATCATAAGTACTTTTATTAAATAAAGGGTGACTTTCTAATTCTTTAAAAGGCACTTTCTTTAATAGACTATGTTGTAAATATTTATCGGTATAGTAATAGCCGATATCGGTAACTCCTAATTTTAAAGCTTCATCGGTGACAATCCTGACAAATTCATAAGCTTCCACCGGGGCAATAATGAAGAGTGGTTGATTTCTTACTTTGAGACAAGTCTTTAATAAAATTTGGGCATAGAGAATTTGTTTTTCTTTCATAAATAATTTCCTTTCTTATATTAACAATTATCAGCAGTATTTTCTTCTGTTTCTATTATGTATTGTTTGTTATTAATATATACAATTTTCAAAAGATTTTTCGCTAGTAAATACTTGATATATCCTTTGATAGTGGTCGTAATTAAAACATATTGTTTATTACTAAGTGGGATATGATATTTTTTAGTTATGATGGCAACCAAGTCTTCGATAGTAAGGGGTGTTTTAATGGACGCGGTAACCAATGAACATATTTCGAAAGTTTTACCCATATTAACTTGGAGATATTCAGTTAAATCCGTTAAGACCGTACCGTGACTTGGAATATAGTAACTAGCGGATATTTGGGAAAGTTCTTTTAAAGAAGCTAAGTATTCTAAGACATCATAGATGTAACAGACATTATATTTATTAATAATCCGAGGATCTAAAAGGGCATCGCCAATAAATAGGACATCGTCTGGAGTTTTAAGGCCAATCATATTGGGGGAATGACCGGGAAGATTAATCAGGGTAAATAAATCCGGTAGTTCGGTCGTAATTCGAGGTAAAGGAGTTGGTTTAGCTTGAACACTTTTATCGACATATTCCGGTATCGGTACCCCACCCCACATCGTAGTTACTTCTAAAGCGGGATTGATTAGATACGCTATCTCATTAGGATGAATATAGACTTGGCAATCAGTATGTTTAATGAGATAGTTATTACCACCGGTATGGTCAGCGTGATAATGGGTATTAATGATCATTTTAAGATGCCAATGATTAGCTTCAATAATTTTTAAAACTTTTTTGGCAGCGTCATCGTCATTACCGCTATCAATTAGATAGACATCATTCCCATCTAAATATAAACCGATATTAGTTGGGGAAGGAATTAGATAAGTATTATCTTTGATTTTCGTTAATTCATACATAATTATTGCTCCTTAGTAATAAATATTGAGGCCCGGATATTTTCCTTAGAAAGTTGCGGCAACTCTTCGATATGCCCGATTGGGGTATAAGAATAATTAGTAGTAAAGTCTTGATAGAAAATAACTAGACAGTTATCTTGATAAAGCATAACATCTCCCCGTTTAATTTCTTGAGGACGATAAGCAGCCGTTGGTAAACTATCCGGTAGATAGTAATATTTCTCATTACCATTTAATTCTTGCATCTCGATATCAAGAGGTAATAATTTAATTAATGCTTGAGTAGTAGCATTATCTAATAGATTAAGTGTATAAGTTTGATTAGCAATAGTAATTTGCATAACATCGTCTCCTTCTAATTGATAGGTTTCTTCATTATTAGGGGTATTTTTTAAATCCGGTTTGCGAAAATAGATAATTAGACCGATAAAGATTATTACAAAAATGATAATTACTAAATATTTTTTCATATGGATCAACTCTATATTAATTATACTAAGGAAAAGAAAAATTCTCAATAACGAGAATTTTCAACATTTAAAACATACCACTTATCCCCTATTTTACCGGCTAGAAGTTGGTAAGTATCACTACCCTGGTCTTCATCACCTTGAAAATATAAGTGATATTTTATAAAGTACCCTTCTGTAGGATTAATTTGACTTTGATAATGCTGGCTATAATACTGGATTATTTGTTGTAAATCGGTGGAAGAAGCTTTTTCCGGTTTTTCCATTTGATAATTAATATTTAAATTGCTACCACACAAATCTTCATAGTTAAAATATCTTTCTTTAAAGTCTTCTTCACTATATAGTTTACCATATTGAGGGTAAAAAGCTTGACGATACATCGCATAGTCGTGATTAACAATTCCTTTTAATAAAGATTCAGCGACATTTAAGTAACTAGTGTTAACATCTTTTAGAGTTTCAGATATGGCGGTAGATGTGTGAATTTTTTTAGAAAAATAGTCTAAAATATACCATTTACCATTATATTTAACAACATCGACACTATCCGTTTCGGTATCTTCATCTAAAGAACCCGAAATGGTGGCTTTAACTTCGACCGAATAACCAGCCGTAAAGGAAACGGACTCCCCGTATTCTTGTTCATAGTAATCATTTAATTCTTGTAAATCTTCTGCCGTAGCTTCATAAGTTATCTTTCCAACTTCACAAGTCATAGTATAAGTACCATAGTCTTCAATAGTTGAGGCAACAGCATCATAAAAATCTTGTTCAATATCTTCTGCATATACTCTTAAGACTATATCATCAAAAGCTTTTTTAAATGTTGCTAAATCTTGTTTACTAGCGCCTTGGCAATAATTTTCAATAGGGGTCTTATAACTAGAGGAACTCGATTTTGAATGACTACTACCAGAATTTAAACTGTCATTACTTCCACAAGCAGTTAAGCCAAGTACTAGGAAACAACTTAAAATAACGGTTAAAACTTTTTTCATAGCTAACTCCTTTCTTAATTAAATATAATATACCATTTATCTTGGATTTTGCCTAAATAATAATCAGCTTCGACTTCCCCACTATCTTCATTACCTTGAATTTTTAAAGTTGTATTTACTTTAACTATTTCCGTTATTTCTAAATCGCTAATGTCATAGTAATGGGTTATCTCTTGTAAGATGACATTTATCTCTTCGGCAGTTAATTTTTCATAGTTATTAACAATCAAAGTAAGGGTTAACTCTTCACCATAATTACCCATATAGTTAGTTAAATGCTGGCTAAAGTTTTCTTCACTATTAGTGGCATATAGAAAGGGAGCTAAGCTTTTTTGAAGGATGGCATAGTCTTGTTTTTGATAACCTTCAGCATAATTAATCATCACGTTTTGGTAAGTAGTATTAGTTAAATCTTGCGGTTCTTCTTCTTTTTCGGGATTTTTTTCAATCAGATTGGAGTCATTAGATGGTGATTCAGCTTCTTTTTGATGGCAGGCCGTCAAACTAAATAAGAAAACTAAAATAGTTAAAACAATTAAAAACTTTTTCATATTTAAATCCTTTCTTTTTAGTTATTCATCTTGATTTTTAATTGCTAAACCATCTTTAAAGGCATTCCCTACTCGGCTACCTACTTCATAATAACCGTGAGTATAAGGATCAAAAGCAATGGCGTGAACTAAGGAAATATCGATATTATCACCATTCATTATTTTCGAATCTGCGGATACATTAAGAACTTTACCAATAACTCCTAAACCATATTCATTATCTTGATATTCAATAAATTTACATTCTAAACAGAGAGGAAATTCATTGATAATGGGGGCATTAACTAAATCAGACTTGGTAGCTGTTAACCCACTTTTAGCAAATTTATCTTTAGTATTATTGGCGGATACTATACCGAAGTAGTCAGCTTTTTTAACGTGAGGAGTATCAGCAATACTAACAGTAAAAGCTTGATTTCTTTTTATATTTTCGACAGTTTTATGAGTTGCAGTTAAATTTAGGGCGATGATATCGCGATCAACCATTGTTCCCCAAGCAGCATTCATAACATCGATACTGTTATCTTCATTATAAGTAGCAATCATTAAGACCGGCATTGGGAAGATGGCTTCAGTAGTTTTAATATTTTGACGCATTTTTTTCATTCCTTTCAATTTTGATAATTTATTTGTTGACCCGTTATTAGGGGATAACTAACTAGTTCTCGGCTATCCAAATCAACTTTATGCATATCGACACAAGTAATTTGACTATTTTCGTAAGTCGTATAGTAGTACAAACCTTTATCTTGATTACAACAAGAACTATAAATGGTTATCTCATATTGCCCTTCTCCCATATGAACGAGTCCGCGTTGTTGATAAACTGAGCCGAGAATATGGAAAAACTGACTGATACTTGCCGATTCATCTTCACTAGATAGCGAGTTCATTTTAGTGAATGTTGCTTTGACAAAACGGGAAGCACTCGATAAGTCACCGGGTAGACCAAGACCGCCCATACCACGGCTATAAGTAGTTAAGTTTAATTTAGGCGAAAATGTATTAGTCGGTGGCTCAGTCGATAAGTGTTGATAATTATTTAAATTAAATAATTGCATATCAAATGTTGGATTATTAGTTAAAATACCTACGGGGTTATCATATATCTTTAAGCCTTCTTTTACTGATTCAACGGTAATGGATGACTCTTTATCGGCAATGATCCAATGGAGAGGAGATGCTTGAAGTTCATCACTAAAGTTAATATTAGCCAAATTCATTTTGTTAAGTAATTCTTTGGCTTCCATAACGGTAGCACACTGACTGAGTATCCAAGGAATGAATTCAAAAGGTGCTACATTGTCTTTAACTTCCACTACCTCGTGGTAGTAAGCATTACCAGGGAAATTGAGACCGGCCATTCCTAAACCTTTTTCATTAATGGCATCATAATATAAGGGATAATTATCCGCAACGTAGGCCATACCGATTAGTGCATAATGGGTGTTAATGGTACTTACTTTACGAAAATTAAAGGGATAATTGCGTGGAGTTATCGTTACGGTTTCGTGATAAGAATATTCTAAATCGAGATTACGACCAAAGTAATGGTCTTTAGTTTGATATGTAGCAGCTGTACACATAAATAAACCTTCTTTCTATATTTAAATTATAGCATTAATTTGCATATTTAAAAACTACGGAAGAAATTTTTTAACATTATTGTTCTACTTTAATTAAAAAAAGCGACTTTTATCATACATTTGCCAAGGGGCAAATCTTTTACCTTCAGTATGACCGGAGATAGCGAAACTAGTAAAGCCTTTTTCCCTAAGGATCTCTTCATTTCTATCGAGCTTTTTAATTAAATTTTGCAGAATATCTAACCAAATGAAATCAGGGATTGGTTGATATTTGATAGGAATGTACTTAGTAAAAATTTGGGGATTTAAACCAATCGATGTTAAAAACTTTATCCGTTCTTCTCGCGTTTTTAGATATTCTTCATCAGTTATTTGATATGTTTGATATTCTTTAAAATTTGTAATACTTACTTTTCTTAAATCTGTCCAAGGGATTAAATACCTTTCATGAGTGCAGATACTTTTGGATACTTCCCGACCGTCGAAACCTTGAGAAACTGCATCAATTACTACGCGAAGTCCTAAATCGATGCCAACAGCAATCCCGGCATAGCGCTCATATCTCGCACTCGGAGGACAATCTAAATTGAATAATATTAAAACACCAGAAGGATCTTGGGCTTTAACTTGCATTAAAGTATTTAAGAATTCTTTCGGATTGCTAGAGTTTTCAATGTTGTTGATGGGGTGGTGACCTTTTAGCGTATCTACCCGGTTTTGACTAAAACTTGCAAAATAAGATTTTTTATTTTCAAATTCTTCTATGGACTCGACAATGGTCAAATCCCTAACAGGACTTAATTTTGGAAAATACGTTAAAAGATTTAACATATCATTAGCCCGATAATAATTTTTCATCTTTGGCCAATCAGCGGGGTTATGGATATTGAGCATTTAGCATCACTCCTATTTATAACTTATTTTTTTGAATGTATTCTTTTAAGACTTCTTCTTGCCACTCCCGGCACATTTTGCCAAGGTAATGTTTGGGATTTACCCAAACAATATGATGGTCTTTTTCAATGGGTTCAGTTACTTTATCTTGAAGTTCGGCAATAAAAACATAGGCGACTAGTTGGAGATAACCTTTGGTTTGGGAATAAAAATATGAGCCAATCTCCGTAAATGGTTGGATATTCTTTAAAGTATAGCCAACTTCTTCTTGAAGTTCTCTTTTTAAAGCGATTAGGGGTGTTTCGTCTTTTTCGATGCCACCACCTAAATAAAAGAAATCTTTCCCATTAGTAACAATCCCTATTTGCGAATCGCTAGCTCGAGTTAATATCACGTAAGCACCGGGACGATACCAATAGGTGATATGCGAATCAGGTGTACCAATATATTTCATAAAAGGCCTCCTAACTCATATTCTTTAATTAATTCTAATTTAGGAGTATATATCCATAGATATTTTACATATCCTTTAAATGGTTTAAAATTATTAGTAGCTATTTCTTTAGCTTTAGTTAAATTATCATTGGTACATAAGGTGACGTGCGGACGATAAGGACGGTTAAGACGTTTGGGTAAACGGTATGTATTTAACTTTATATCAAATAGTTCTTTAAGATGATCTAATTCTTCTTTATTGAAAGGTTCAATATAGAGAGTTTCTTCATTAAAATTATTGAGGTTAGAAAAAGTTAAAGTAAAGGTTTTTAAATCTTTAATAATTTCGGTAACTTGAGATATAAAGAATTCCCGATTGGCACAATTATATAAATCTATAGTAATGTGCGGTCGCCAAGGTTTTTCCTTATCGGGAATGTCATTTTCTTTTAAGACCGTCTTTATTTGCCTAATATACTTTTCTGTTTCTTCATCGAAACCTAATTGTAAAACGTAATCATACATAATTATAACCTACCTATTTAAATTTTTCCGACAATGCTATAAACTAGATTTTTATAATTTGTTAAAAATTTTTCTCTTGTTTCGGTATTTAAAGAATTTAGATTTAAATACGGAGCAGAATCACCAATCTCCAAAAGTAATAGTTGGCCATCTTTTAATTTTAAAAAATCTATTCTTTGAACGCCATTGAAATCTTTAGCACAGAGATTAGCAAATTGTTGGGCTATTGCTAATTCGGATTCGGTGTAATTGTATAAATTAGGAGTTGGGTAAATAGGTTTTTTACTAGGAACAAATTCTAAAGCATATTGAAAACTTTTATTGATAAAATAAAATTCCACTTCTTTAACAAATGCCATTTTGGGTTGAATTAAATAATCTTTACTTGCTTTAATCTCCTTTTTAGTTAATTCTTGGATATCATAACCGTCATAGCCATTAACCGGTTTTAGCAAAAACTTATCATCATCTTGATAATCACGAAAACTATCTAAATTTTCAGATGTCGGAATAACAGGATAACCCTTGTTATATAAGTCGATTAAATATTTTTTACCCTTATCATCAAATTGGCTAATTAAATTGATTGTGGGTATTTTTTTACCTAGTAACCTTTGTTTTAAAGCCACAATATTTCTTTTAGACTCAAGATAATTTTGGGAGTTTAGATGCCAAATATTTCTTAGTAAAATAACATCAAATATCTCATCCATTTGGGGATCATAATCTTGTCTCGAAATAGTCACTTGGTGTCCGTCTTTAACAAAGGCTTTAGCTAGCATACAATCTTCTTTTAAGCCCGGATTATCTATGTCAGTAACAATTAATATTTTCATAATAAATCCCCTTCCACATGGATATGAGTGTAATCTTATAAATATTTTAGCATAATGTAACCCAAAATAAAACTTACACATTAGGTGAGCTATCTTGAATAAAATAATTGGGAATGTTCATTTGTTTTATAATTATAATATTTATAGGAACATTTGATGTGAGTGGCGTCCTCCAATCTTGAGAAAGAAAGGAGGGATACAATGAAAAAAAGAACTTTTATTGTGAAAGTCCTTCGGCTTATTGCTATCATTTTATTACTCCTTACATTATTGGTAATAGCAATAAAAATATGACACTCTATCAGCATTGATGGAGTGTCAAACCTAATAATTTAGAGGTGACATTCACTTGCCCGCAAATGTTCCCCTTTTTTTATTTTATGCAAGTTTCCTTGACATATTCAAAATTGGTAGCGCCAGAGAGATTCGAACTCTCGACCTGCCGGGTATGAACCGGATGCTCTAGCCAACTGAGCTACAGCGCCATTTCTCAAGTGAATTCATTATATCAAATATTTTTTAAATGTACAATATTTTTTTAAAATAAAAAGCCCTACGGCTTTAAATCCAACGAGAGACATAAATTCTTCTAGTTGTTCCTTCTTCATATTTATTGAATATAGAAATAATACTGTCAACTAGTGACTGTAAAACATTTGACGTTTTCTTAATCTGTAAAGTTGTCAAACTATGTTTCATTTCTTTACGGAAAAGATAATCATCAACATACTTAGCGAGGACCTTATCAATTTCTGCTACTTTTTGAATTTCCTCGGGATTATTGACATCAGCGCTAAAAATGAAACTACGATAGACTTTCAATAATTTATCAGTTATTAAGTCTTCGGCAAAATAGTCGAAGTTAATTATTTTATAAAAATTTGGACAATAATGTAAAATAATTTTATTCTTATCCATTAGAACACCTACTTTATCTTACAAGTCTATAATACAATATAAGTAAGTTAGATGTCAAGTAAAAAGACCTGGCGGCAGCTCTAAGGAGTGAAAATTTTTCGCAATCAACCAATTTGATATAATATAGAAAAGGTGGTTGATTAATTTGATG
>CANQMM010000030.1 GCA_947624955.1 uncultured Bacilli bacterium
AAATTTTTTTATTTTTGTTTTTTTCTATTATTTCACTTAAAAAGAAGTGATTTTTATTTTTCACTCCTTATTACTGACCTGGCGGTCTTTAAAATAGCTTGATGACATCTTGAATAGTAATATAAATCATTAAAAGCATTAGAAGAGCAAAACCAACAGCGTGAATTTTAGCTTCTAAATCTGCATCGACCTTACTACCCTTTATTTTTTCAATAATAAGGAATAAAACGTGACCACCATCAAATGCGGGGAAAGGTAGAATGTTGATAAATCCTAGATTGATACTTAAGAAAGCCATTAGATAGATAATATTACTTACGACATCACTCGTTTTCGCAGCCGAGGTCGATTGGTCGACGATGGAATAAACTCCGACAGGACCAGATAAAGATTTTAAAGAAACATTGCCCGTAAATAAATTACCTATAGTAATTGCCATCGTATTCATAACGGACGCAAATTTAGTTACCGAATATTTTAGTGCATTAAAGAAACCCTTATGAATAGTATTATCTACATAAATACCAAATACTTTAGTTTCATTACCATCTTCATCTTTAGTTACTTGAGGCGTAACGTCATAATCATCGATAGAACCATCGGGATGTTTAATCGTTAAAGTATAATAATCGTGTTTACTTTTAATAATTAAGCGAACTTGAGCTTCATCCCAAGTAGATAATTTTTTGTCATTAATGGCAATAATTTCATCGCCTGCTTGGATACCGGCATTAGCTACTGGCGAGTTTTCTTCAACTTGAGCAATTATGGGTTTTTGATTATTAGAACCCCAAATTAGGGCGAGGAAAAATAATAAAACTAACGCTGTGATAAAATTAAAGGTAACTCCGGCGATTAAAATTAGAAGACGTTGGTACCAAGGACGGTTACACATAAAACGTTCTTTTTTAACTTTTTTATCATCTTCATATACTTCCCCAGCCATTTGGACATAACCGCCGATTGGTAAAGCCCGCAAAGAATAGTCTATACCATCTTTACCTTTCCACCCTTTTAGTTTAGGACCCATACCGATAGAAAATTCATAGATATGGACATGACTAGCTTTAGCAAATAAGAAATGTCCGAGTTCATGGACAAAAACCAAAACCCCTAACATTAAGATAAGTATTATTATATTTAAAATCATCTATATCCGCTCCTTTAAGCTATCGTTATTATAATTATATAAGCTAATACGGTAAATATTATACTATCTAAACGGTCTAATATTCCCCCATGACCCGGAAGGATATTAGAGAATTTTTTAATATCATTTTCTCTTTTGATTTTATTGAAGATTAAATCACCAACAATAGCTACAATATTTAAGAAAATAGTCATTATAATAATGGAAGGTATTTTACTACTAGCAATAAACGTTACATAAAAGAAACTAGCAATAATACTGCTGATAACTAGACCACCGATGGCACCTTCTAGAGTTTTATCAGGATCGGCGCTTGAGAGTTTTCGTTTACCAATTAAATTACCAATAACCATCGAGAAAGTATCAGAAAGGGTGGCAATTAATATTAAGTAGACAAAGATTAATTTATTTTGATTTAAAGTATTGAATAGAATAAAGGAATTAAAGATTGTACCTAGAAAGATAATTACGCCGATTAAATAGAAAGCATCTTTAGTGGCATATTTAGGAATAAATAAAGTAGGAACTAAGAGGATCAAGAATGTTAAAGCCATCGCTACATAGGATATACCAAAGGTTAAATCATAACCATTTAATTCGGTATAAACTAGTAATAACTCACAAATAACGGCGAGTAATTGAATTAAACCGGGATATCTGACGTGACTGTTTTTTAAATCGAGGGTTTCTTTCAAAGTTAAAACACTGACTAAGCCGACAGCCATAGCCCAAATGATGCCCCCTAATAAATAAAGAGGAATGATAACTGCTAGTAATACTAGCGCACTAATTATTCTTTTTTTCATTATTGCCTCCAAAACGACGTTCTCTTTTTAAGAAGTCTTTTAAAATTTTATTGAACTCGGTACTGGTAAATGCTGGGAAGTAAGTATCGGTAAAAAATAACTCGGCATAACTAAGTTGCCATAACATAAAGTTGCTAAGACGACATTCACCACTAGTCCTAATCATTAAATCGATAGGTGGTAAATCATTATATAGATAGTGATTAAAGGTCTCTTCATTGATATCAGCAATAGCTAAGTGGCCATTTTTAACATCGGTACTAATTTTTTGACAAGCATCGACGATTTCAGCTTGCCCACCATAATTTAAGCAAATATTTAATGTCCCTTTAGTATTATCTTTTGTCAGATTGGTTATTTCATGCATAGCAGCTAATACATCGTCTCTTAAAGGATTTTTTCGACCGGAAAAAATTACTTTAATATTATTGTCGATTAATTTTTGAAAGCCTTTTTTAAATTCTTTAATAAAGAGATTCATCAGGTAATCCACTTCTTCTTTACTTCTTTTAAAATTTTCGGTTGAGAACATAAAGACACTTAAGTATTTAATACCTTTATCGAAAATGTTCAATGCTAATTTTTTAATATTTTTAGCACCGGCTAGATGGCCTTTAATACTAGGTAGACCCCGTTCTTTTGCCCAACGGCGATTGCCATCTAAAATAATAGCGACATGATTAGGCATTTCTTCCATTTTTATCATCCTTACTATTTCAAGTATACTAGTTAAGAATTAGATAGTCAAATAATTTGTCCCTATTTGACAAAAATAAAAAGCCATTTAATGGCCTTATTAAAATGCGTCAAAGTTAATATTTACACGGTTCTTACCTAAGATATAGGCATGAGCTTGAATAAGAGTGCGAATGGCATTAGCCATCTTACCATTGTGACCAATAACTAAGCCCATATCACTTTCGTGAACGATGATTTCTAAAATAATCGAATCTTCTTCACCGCCGAATTCTTGAACTTTAACCATATCGGGTTCTCTTACAACACTTTTAACTAAATATTCCGCAAAACTTCTTAAATCCATAACTATTTACCTTCTTTTTGGGTATTTTTATTTTCAGCGAATTTCTTTAATACACCGGTTTGACTTAATAAGTTGCGAACTGTATCAGTTGGTTGAGCACCATGTCCTAACCAATATAGGGCTTTTTCTTCGTCAATTTTTACTTCAGCTGGGGTACTAATTGGATTATATGTTCCAACTACTTCGATAAATCTACCATCTCGAGGACTTCTAGAGTCACTAGCGACAATCCGGTAAAAAGGTCTTTGTTTAGCTCCCATTCTTTTTAATCTTAATTTAACTGCCATATCTAATCCCTCCTTTTTTGCTATGTATAATATATCAAAGTATTAATAAGGTGTCAACCATTTTTTGTTGACACCTATTCGATATAATCTTCGTTAACATCATCAATTTCTTTAGCGGTTTCTTCTTCGTCGTAGACTTCTTCCCAAGGTTCTTCATCTTCTTCGATGGCTACTTTAACCATTGTCTCCCCGACTACTTCAACTCCAAGTTCTTTTTCAATATCGAGATTCACTAAACCATCTTTAACATTAACATCAGTAACAGTCGGTTGTTTTAGACTTCTAACAACGATTTCTTGATTGTTATTAGTATTTTCTTTTAAACGAATTTTCATCATTTCGGTATATGATAATCTCTTAGTACTTACGGCTGTTTTGGAATCATTATCATAAGAATACCAAACATTGACATCAAAAGCACCATTTACAGTAACATTACCATCGTTATTAGTTCCATTAAACCGATGATTAATAACCCAACACCCTAAAACTGTATTGGGGGGTTCTTCAGTTTCAATTGTATAAGAATTACGGGAAACTTTCTTACCCTTTCCGATTATAGCTTTAGTTACAATCTCTTTATAAGTAGACATTTAAATCACCCTCTAGTTTAATTTATGCACCGCCTAGAAAAAATTGCTAAAAAAAACACAAAGTTTATTGACTTTGTGTTGAATCTTGGTTAAGGGCATCTGTCTCTACCTCAAGGGTTTCGACATTTGCTTGCTCGGTTGTGGAAGATGGTACATCAGTAGAAGTTGGTGAACTATCAAGATTAATTACTCCCGGAGTAGCTTCTTCTAGTAAAACGCTTGTATTTGGTTTGGCAATTTGCCTTTTTAGAAGTTTATCTTTATTTTTAAGAAGATAACTAATTCCTAGATAACTACCAATACCTAAGATAAAGCCACTTATAAAAGATAAGAAACTAAAGGGACTTTTCTTCTTGGCAGAGGCGGCTTTTTCTTCGGAGGTTTCTTTTTTAGTTAAGACATATCTTTCAGCACCATTAGTAGTAAAGGAAATATAACCGTTATTATTGGTAATCGTTTCTGCTAAAAGCGTTTGCGTTGTATCACCACTACTATAAGTATAGAGACTTAGTCCGGTAGTATCAATATTAGCTAAATAATAAGTTACAGTAATACCGGCTTTTAAACGAGTTGCTAATGTTACCGGGGTACTATTATTAATTAAAATATTGAGATCTAAGTCACTTGTAGAATCAATCGTATTATCGATGATGAAAGAACCTAATAGGCCTTGATATTCATTGACGAAATAAATATATAAGCGACTTTTACTGTTATTTAATTTTTTTAAGATATCTTGGGGAATAGTTTTACTTTCATTACTGTTCAAAATTAAGATGGTATCTTGATTAAAATTACTGTCTTGTAATTCAGCCATACTGTTAAGCGTTAAGAGATTACTCAATTTATGAACTAGGATAATGTAATCCTTAGTTTCCTCACCATCTTGAACGTGGATTACTACGCGATTAATCCCAGGTTGTAAATTATCGGCATTTTCAATACTAACTGTTGCCGTACTACTTTGGGTTTCATATTTGATATTTAGAGAATCCACAAGGGCCGCTACTCCAAATAGATAAGTATCACTACCATCTAAATTGATATTAATGTTGTTGATAATGAGACCGGTAAGTTTGGCGCTAGATGCAGACTCGCTACTTCGATTAGTAAAGCGGATTAAGTAGTTTGTCGAAGCACCATTTTCCGCAGTAACCGTTATCGTATGGGAAGTAGTGTCTAAACCAATATCAATTTTTCCGGCGCCTTCAATTGTTGCTTTACTATCATTAGCTTCCGCTTGGATATTCAAAACGGTGATATTTTCAGGGATTGCAATATCATAGACATATTGATTCGCATTAAAGCTGAAATCAATGCCTTCAATAGTTAAATTTTTTAACTGACTATCACTACCCCGATTATCGACTCTATTGACTTTTATCGTATAAGTATTCTTAGTTTTACCATCTTCCGCAGTAACGGTAATTGTAATGGTATTAGTACCATAATTTAACTTTTTAGTCCCTGTACCGGTTATTTTAGCCCCCGCTGAAGCCGTAGCACTAATTGAAATTTTACTTAATTCCGTATCCGGTAAAGTATAAGATTTAGTATCTGAAGAAAACTCCGGACTTAAACTACCATCGTTTACGGAGAGACTTTTTAAAAGGGCTTCACTACTTGGTTTATAAAAACTTACGGTTGTATTTTGCGTGGTACCGGTAATGTCGTTACCGCTAGCATCAGCATACCCACTTCCCTTTAGATTAAATGCCGCAGTTCCACTATCAACATTACTTTTAAAGGTTATAGTTACAACGGTACCATTATTCATCGGTGTTAACCCATTTTGAGTATCAATATAAGATATATAGACGGTATCCCCTGAAACATTGGCAGTGATATCTGATGCTGGTTTATTTTGACCCGGTGTCGTCTTCACATAACTTACTTTACTACTATCAAAAGTTAAAACATAATCAGCTGATGAAAGAGAATTTGTAAGTCCGGAGACAACAATTGAAATATTAAACTCTTGACCTTGTTGGACTTTTGTTGATGAGGAGCTTAAAGTGGATACCAAAGCGTTGGGAACAAGTAACCAAACGAATAATAAAGTTAGTGTAAATATTAAATATTTTATTTTTTTCATAGAAATCACCCTTTTTATAAATTTCCTAATTTAACGACATAGCGCCGAATTCTTAAAGCATCATTACTACCAATTAAGCCATCGCCAGTAACGTCCGCAGCTTTTTGGGCAGCAGCATTTAAGGTTGTTAATTTAACCACATGACGGCGGATTAATAATGCATCATTACTTCCGACCATTCCATCACCTGATGTATCACCTTTAACTACTAAAGTATATGTAGAGGTTTCATTATTTTTAGTATGACTTAAAATCATTCCCGTTCCAATATAACCGGATTTAACTTCCGTACGGCCATCTGACTGATAAATTTTTAGCGTATCGTCAGATGTTAAGGATAAAGATTTAAAGAAAGATTGGTAAGTGGTCTTCTCTTGGATAGCCGTTACATAATTATCAACGATGGTATAGTTCGTATTTAAAAAGATATCATCGATAACTGTTACGGTAAATGTAGTTTTGATATTAGAACCATCAGTACTTTCTACACTTACGATAGTTTTTCCAATTTTATGAGTTTTTAAAATATTATTTTCAATCGTGGCAACGGAATGGTCAGTAACGGTATATTTTAATTTTTGATTGTAGGCATTAGCTGGATAAATAACTGGGGATAATTTTATTTCCATATTATTTTTGGTCAAAATATTATTTTGAGTTATACGGCTAACATATAGTGGTTGATCGACCATAAAATTATATTTTATCGATTTAGCATTGCCACCACTAATGACAACACTATACTTACCAGCGGGGGCGCTACCGCTATGATTAATAGTGACAGTAGCTTTATTATCGGTAATCTTACTAACATTAGTTTTAAAATAATTGACAGTTATACCACTATCATCGGTAATGTTGACATTTAAAGAGTTAGATATATCTTGAGTGGTAAGATTAATTGTAATAATTCCGCTGCCATTAGTAAATAAATGCTGCGTATCAAGACGATTGTCCCCAGAGACACTAGAGGACGCAATTCTTATTAAGGGGTCGATAATTTGGAGGGT
Organism: uncultured Bacilli bacterium; assembly: GCA_947624955.1. Lineage (GTDB taxonomy): Bacteria > Bacillota_I > Bacilli_A > RF39 > UBA660 > CALVJF01. The sequence continues at coordinate 6,984 of CANQMM010000030.1, forward strand.
TGCTTTGCCTTTGATTTGATTATCATTTTTACTAGTAGCAAATACTTCAACATTACCTCTTTGTAAAGTGGTGACGTGACCAGACTGGTCGATACTGGCTAAATTGGTATTCGATGTCGACCAAATAATTTCCTGATCGGTTGCCGTAGAAGGATTAATACTATATGTATAATTGATTTTTTCCCCTACTTTAACTTGTTGATATAGCGGGGCGACGATAATACTTTCAATCGCCACGTATTCGATTACTTCAAAGTCTTTACTAAATGTATTATCATTATCTTGACTACTAATTTTAAGGGTATAAGTACCTTTAGTAATATCGGCTTCAGTAGTTATTTCAATGTTTACTTGGTTTTTGGTAATTATATTATTTTCGATAGTAAATTTTTCCGTAACATCTTCGGTGTTTTGAAAAATTTTAACTGTTAGTTCTGTATTATCTTTATAGCCAACAGCTATTAAAGGAATATTAAAAGTATTAACTTCATTTTGATGTAAGCGAATTGCGGAATTATCCGTTGAGAGCAATTCATATTGATGATATAAAGTAAATGTCGTTTCTCTCTTTACAGTCTGATATTCCACCGTTACTCGATGGGTGCCTTGGGAAGCTTGATTACTATTATTAGCTGATATTTTGATACTGTTAGAATTTTTACTAATAGAGAATTTATCAGTGGCCAATTTATTTTGAGAGTCATAGATTTTTACTAATAATTTGTTTTGATCGACATTAACCCCTTTAAAAGGAATAGTTATACTGTAATTAGATTCAACATAAGGGTATTCAGGTGATGATGTTGGAGTAGAAATATTAAAATTATAATCGATATTATCCGTACTAGCTTTAATCGATACATATGGTTCAATAGTTGTATCCATAGCTAAGTCATACCATTGATGAGATAAATTATCAGTTAGAAAGCTTTGACCTCTAGTAGTATTACCCATATCAAAGGTGCTTTTTAAATTAGCACTAATTCCAACGGGACGATTACCATTAGTCGAATGATAAGCAATCATAATTACAAAGTTTTTATTTTCTAAAAGATAGGGAGTAGTTAGTTTATATGTATGATAACCATCGTAAGTAGTACTGCCTTCCCCTATTTTAACAAATTTAGAAAATGTTAAATCAGAGTCATTAGAATTTAAATATATTTCATAATTAACATTTGCTTTAGTGGCAAAGGTTATTTCTTTAAGTAATTCTTGTTTAGTTTTTAAAGTAAAGACATTAGCGGCATAAGCATCGGGAGTAGTATAACCATAAAAACTGTTATAACCTAAAGTATCATAATAATACATATTATCTTCGACTTCATAATCATAACTAGTAGCTCCACTAGGATTTGAGCAAATCCAGTTGTCTTCATAAGAAACGTAAAAGTAACCATCTTGACCAAAATTAGTTCCATAAGAATTTTTAACTATCCAAGCCCCATTTTGTGTTGGTTGGTTAGCTGATGCAAACAGATTACGAGAGAAATTATCATCCCAGCCGACAATCGTAATGGCGTGATTAACTAAATAACTGCCAGGCATAGAAGACGGATAATATAAAGAAGATGTTTGGGAATTATAAAATTTTGAATCAGTAGTCATATAGACATTGGAACTAATTGCCCCATAATCAAAGATATGTTTTTTCATTAAATTTTTTACTTGGTCACTACAGCCGCCGGTTGACCCACTAATTAGTTCATAACCATTGACATCAAGAGCAAGTTTTTTATTTTGAATTTCCTGAATATTAATCAAATTCTCATTATCTTGAAATGGCATATCGGCTTCTAAAACTGGTCCTTGATTTTTAATCAAATAGTTACTAGCCATATAGCCGTTTCCACCTTGACCTACTTTTCGATTATATCCTTCATTATTAGTGGTGTCATTAAAATACCTAGAGGTTGCATATTCCATATGTCTTGGAGACAATAGAGAACACGTATTATTTTGTTTAAGCATTAAAGATTCAACAGTCGATAAAGCAGAAAATGCCCAACAAGAACCAGTCGATTGTTGGTTACGAACTTCAGATACATAATTGTGCCCGTTTACATTTCGCGAGTCATATTTTGCAGGATAAGTATTATCCGAAACAAAGTTAAATAAATTAGGAACGGCATAAAAATTACTTTTATTAGGTTCTATGGTCGACTTACAAATAGTGGGCATAATAGTCTGACTTTGCTCTTCGGGTGTTAACTTTAACCAAGCTTGGTATTCATCAGAAAACTCACAAATACTTGGAGTTAAGGCCTTAGGAGAAGTCATATTAAAAGATAGACTAATTAAGAAAATACTGAAAAAAATTACCCGTTTATATCTTTTGTTCATACCCATCAACTCTCTAAGTTAAGTATATAATATTTTCGGTATTTTTACAATGATAGATATTTACGATAAGTTGATTTTTTGTTATGATTAAGTTGGTGATAATTTATGGATTGTTTATTTTGTAAAATTGTTAAAGGAGAAGTTGAAAGTAAAAAAATTTATGAAGATGAGCAAGTCATGGCAATATTAGATGCTTATCCTAATGTTAATGGCCATACTTTAATTATTCCGAAAAAACATTATGAAGACTTTTTAGCGATGCCCGAAGAATTAGTGGGACATATTCACGAGGTTGCCAAAAAGATTAGTCCAATTTTAATTAAAGAAATGGATGCTGAATGTTTTAGTTTAAGAGTTAATTATGGAACGACACAAGCCATAAAACATTTTCATCTCCATCTATTACCTAATTATGATGGACAAAAAAGACCATTAATGGATAAAGATAAAGTCTATGAAGCAATTAAAAAGGCGATGTAAATCGTCTTTTATTGATACCAATTGGCAATTAAATCGGCATTAGTACTTTCCGGCATAGGATCTGGTAAATCTAACTTAACAATAGCCGGAATTTTAAAGGCCGAACCAAATGCTAGAGCACTACCGGGTCTCAGCGTTTTAAGCCGAGCTAAATTCTCTTCGGCGATATGGGCAGACATGGCACTAATGATATCGACATCTTCCGGATGAAACATCCGAAAAACTAAAAAGTTAGAGCATTGGGATAAAGCCGTTTTCGATAACTCACTAGGTCTTTGGGTAATAAGGCCTAAAATAGTTCCGTATTTTCGACCTTCTTTAGTAATGCGGTCAAAGATATTATAACCGATAATCGATGGATCACTATCATTTTGCACGTAGCGATGGGCTTCTTCTATGATAAGATGAATCGGAAATGAAGCTCTTTTAGGTAATTTAGTAGTATAAGTAAAGAATAATTTAGCATAGATTTTAGTTAAAATTTTAGCAAAGCGGTCATCGATATGACTAAAATTTAAATTGACTAATTGGGCATTGCCTTTAGCTGTTTGAAAAAATTTTTGAATATATTCTTCTTTAGTAATGATATCGGAATACTCAAAGAAATGTTTTTTATTACTATTTATAATGGATTGTAAGCGGACTTTTAAAACGTTTGCTTTGTCATAAACAGCCGTACTAGTAAATATCCCTTCATTAATTAGGGCAAATTCAAAAGCTTTATATAAATCATCTAACGTATAGACAAATCCACTATTAATAACGATTTTATCTAGGGTGATTTTAGTAAAGTTTTCTAAAAAGTCGACGACTAAACCAACGGAATTCATCTTCCCTTGAGCATCGATATTTAGGCATTGTTTTAAAGTACGATTGTAACCTGGTTGGGCAATAATGGTATCTAAGTTGAGCGTCGGGGTGTTAAATTGACTTAAAACAGCTATTATTTGGTCTCTAACTTGGGTAGAAGAACGACCACTAGCTAAAATATCTTGTAAACTTTTAGCAATAATATCATTTTTATATTCATTGACTTTAGGGTCTTGACTCGTAAAAATATAAGCAAGTTTTAAGGCATTTTCTATTATCGGTAATTGAGAGGTATCAGTAGCTTCTAAGAGAAGGGCTAAATCATCAACTTCTAAAAAATAAGGCGGAATACTAATAATATTATTATCGACAAGACTTAGGTCGGTAGTATAACTTTTAAAGTTGATATCCGGTAAAGCCGAAAGATTAGCTAAGGCTTTATTGTATTCCCCATAAACATCAAATAAGATAATATGGGCTCTAGTAGGTAGGGCTTCATCATTATGATAGAAAATATTTTGAATAAGTCTAGCTACACCGCAAGACTTACCGCTACCGGTATTGCCAATAATAGCAAAATGGTTAGAAAATAAATCATTGATATTTGCGGATACTTTAAAATTATTATAGATATTTGAAGTACCAATAAGTAAGGTCTGTTTACTACCGATGTCTTGACTACCTAAAAGAAGTTCTAATTCATTTTTAGTGATAATGCGGCACGTAGTACCGGGTGCGGGTTTTTTATTAACTCCCGGTAAAAAAGTATTTTCTTTGATTTCCCCGATTAACATTATGGTAACAGCCTGATTATTGATACTCACTATTTCACCAACTAGTTTTCTTTCAGGTTCACTAAAGACAACGTGATAATTTAAAAGATTAGTTTCCGGTTCACCTTTTAAGTTTTCAACCGTCAGAATATTTTCTGTAGCACTGATTATTTTCCCAAACATCGACAACACCTACTCTACTTATTATGATAACAAATGCCGAAAAAAAAGTAAATCAGAGATATAACTGGTTTACTTTTATAAATATTTTTTTAAATTATCTAAATTCTTTTGTTCTACTTTTAGTAAGCGTTTAGCTAAGTTGACGATATTTTCATCACTTCTCGCATAATGATTGAGTTTTTCCGTAATCTCAATAATACCTTGATTACTCCCCTGCATCATCATTTTAGCAATCTTGGTAGTGGAATTATCTTTAGATTTCGTCATACTTGCCATCATATAAGTACTAATTTTAGTCATTAAGCCAACATCTTTTTCTTCTTTACCGTAACTGATAAATAGATTAATGGCTTCTTCACAAATAGCTTCATAGTCGTGATATTGTTCTTCGATTTCTTTTTTTAAGTCTTCATCAACTATCTGGGGACGAATACTATTAATTCCAATAATCCCCATCCGAGCATTTTGATAAATATAATTTAAAAATTCAATATTTTTATTCATATAATCACCATTATTATAATGGTTAATTTAAGGATTTTTATACTTCTTGAACTACGGCGATGATCATCGGTTTACATTCCGTTTCATCATAAAGGTATTTACCTAATTCTTCTCTTATTTCATTTTTAATATGATTAAATTCTACATAATTCTCGGTAATATTCCGTTCGATAATCTCTAAAGATATTCTCTTTATTTCATTAATCATTTCCACAGAATCTTTGACATAGATAAAGCCTCTAGTCGTTACTTCGGGTCCTACTAAAACGATCTTCTCTTTTTTACTGATAGTAGCACTAATTAAAACTATCCCATTTTCTCCAAGCATTTCGCGATCTTTGATAACTAATTCCCCAACATCATCACTACTCTTGCCATCGATTAAAACGTCATTTACTTTGATATGATTGAAATTATCAATTAGATTGCCATCTTCGATTTCGATGACATCGCCATTTTGTTTTAAAAGAATATTGCTACTAGGAATGCCCAATTTACTAGCGAGGTTGGCATTGCCGACCATATAACGATACTCCCCTTTTACCGGAATGTAATATTTCGGTTTTAATAAGTTAATCATAATCATTAAGTCTTCACTGGAAGCGTGATGAAGAATTTGTTTAGTTTTAGGAATAGAAACGATATTGCAACCGTGCATTGCTAAATCATTCTCCGCTTTAACTAAGATTTTTTCCGAAGAATCGTATCTAGGTTCCGCAAAAACAACGGTATCTGTCGGTTTAAGTTTAATAAATTTATCATAACCACTAATTATTTTATTGATACTAGCATAGGGATTTTCTTTACTATCAGCTACTAAAAGAATAGCATCTTTTTCATCGATGTTCGATAAATCTCCGAGAATACTAGGGTCAAAATTTAGATAACCTTCTTTTTTAGACATACTGACAATGTTTTGTAATTGTTTACCCATCAAAATTATTTTACGATGAGTATTTTTGGCACTATCAAATATTTCTTGTATCGTATAAATATGCGTTGGTAAAACTAAGAACATCACCCGATTGGGATTATGGTTAAGGGCATCTTTAAAGACGGAAACTAAACGATGGTTAGGTGATGTATGGCCAATATGTTCGGAAAATACAGACTCACATAAAAGTGCTAAGACCTTTTGTTTACCAATATAGGCAATTTTACCTAAATCCATAGAATAAGCGCCATTCATAGTTGGGTCGATAATGAAATCTCCACTATAAACAATAGCACCATCTTTCGTATTTAATACATACATAACGGCATCGGGTGCAGAATGACTGACACTAATTGGGAAAATACTTTCCGTCCCAAAATTAATTTTTTTATGAGGAACAATTTCAATTATTTTACGTTCATCAACACCATCACTGGTTAAGATATATTTAGTAAATTTAGTAGCATAGATTTTTAAATCAGGGATAGCATCAATGATATCTTCAACGGCCCCCATATTTTCATAATGGCCGTGAGTTAAGAATAATCCTTTAATTTTTTTATGTTTCTTAACTAAATAAGAAAAATCAGGAATGATATAGTCGATACCATAAAGATTTTCTTGAGCAAATTTTAAGCCACAATCAAAGATATAAATATTATCATTTACTTCTACGACATAGCAATTTTTACCATTTTCATCAAGTCCGCCCAAGGCGAACATTTTAATTTTGTTCATAATTCATCTACTTTCTAATAAATAAAAGGCTTTTGACTGATTAGAATTATAACAAAATTTTCGGAAAATAGCAATAGGAGTTAACTTTGTTGTTCACTAATTAATGTGCTTAACTTGACAATATTCAGTCCTTGATAGTTAATTTGATTAATGAGAATATTTAAATCCTCAATACTGATACCACTTTCTATATAAATGATACTACCATTAGTTATTTGATTTTTAATTTCTACTAAGTTGTTAGTTTTGAGAATTAAAGAAGGTTTTACTAAATAATTTTGAATTTTTTTACATTCATTAATATTTACTGCGGTATTTGTAAGACATATATGAACATTCTTTTTGGCATTAGTTAAGGTGTTTTCGAGTTTATTAAAGTCTTCTTTTTTCGATTCGCTGTTAATAAGTTCCAAGTTATTAGCGACGTAATTAGACTGATTTACTACTAAAGATGCCGGATATTGACTATTATTAAAATAGTCGATTAATTTGGTATCGTAGGCAATAATCAAGGCAACATTACGAATTTTAGGATTACCAGAAATAATAGTTTTATCTTTATGATCTTCAAGAGTTATTTCCGGGATTACGGAATCATAAACGAGGTAATATTTGTTAAAAAGCCCAAATGATTTCATAGTATTAAAACTTTTACTAACATTTACTTCTTTACCATATAAACCGGGGACGATGGTATTATCTTTGATAACGGCATTGACACTACTTTCTTTAACACTATCTTTAACTTCATTTATACTTTGCATAATGGGATTTTTACTACGAACAATTAAAGCTGCTTTTTCGGTATAATAAAAACTAAAGGCGATAATGGCAAACAACCCAATATATTCAAATATTTTCTTCATTTAATTCACCCTATTTTAAGTTTATGAGTAATGCTTAAATTTAAGCATTAAAATAGTCATAAATTAAAAAACTAATTATAAAAAGTTGACAATTTTAATGTCAACTTTAATTTTCTAAAATGTTAATCCATAAGGATGTTCTTATAACCCGACAGTTTTTTATTGATTTTAAAAAAGTATTTAGTTTGTCTAAATACCTTGCATTTCTCATTGTATA
>CANQMM010000031.1 GCA_947624955.1 uncultured Bacilli bacterium
CAAAAAAACTCTCATTTTTCCCTTTATTTATGGGACTTTATGAGAGTTTTTATTATTAGCAACTGACAAACGCAAGACTATAAATTAAGTGACAATTCAATTAAAACTAGTTAACAGGATAAGCGGGTTTATGGTATATTATTGATTAAAGGAAGGGTTATAAATGACAGAGATAGCAATAATATCGGATATTCACGGTAATTTGGAAGCTTTAAAAACAGTCTTAAATGATATTGAAAAAAGAAATATTAAGAAAATATTTTGTCTAGGCGATATCATTGCTAAAGGAGTAAATCAACAAGCTTGTGTCGACTTAGTAAGAGAAAAATGTGCAGTTGTAATTAGAGGCAATTGTGAAGATTTCTTTATGAATGAGGTCGATTTTACTCAACAAAGTGCAATTGCTATGGCAAGGATTAATTGGAATAGGAAAAAAGTTAATCAAGAAACAGCGGAGTATTTAAAAAATTTACCTTTCTGCTATGAGTTTTATTTAAGTGGACGGCTAGTAAGACTTATTCATGCTCATCCGGAAACGTGCTATCGGTTTATCGGCAATGTCGATAAACTCGAAAGACAGTATGAGTTATTTTTACCTAGTAGAAATACATTATCGGATAAAAATGCGGACATTTTAATCTATGGGCATCTACATACTCCCTATATGCAGAAAATTTATAACCGAGTAATATTAAATCCGGGATCAGTCGGTAATTCTTTAGATATATATCGCAATCCTTTAAAAGATGGTGATGAAAGAAATACTACGGTAGCCAATTATCTAATATTAAGAGGAGTAGAAGACTCCCATAATTGGGAAAATGAGATATCTTATGAAATAATTAATTTAAATTATGATATTGAAAAAGAATTGAGAACTAATGATATCAATGACAATATCGAGTTTAATAAATATAAAGAGGAATTATTACACGGAAAGTATCGGGATATGGAGAAAGTAAAGAGGAGTTTACAAGATCAGGGGATAGACCCAGAAAAAATTTAAATATTGCAAAATCTTTAAATATATAATAAAATAAATTTACGTTGAACAAGAGGAGTAATTCTTGGAAATTTAGAGAGAGTTTGTGATGGGTGGAACACAAATAAGGGAAAAGAATGAAGGTAGCTTGGGAGTAGACTTTAAGTCCGTTAATATGCGTTAAATATTTAAGAGTATAACAATAGTTATAAATTAAGGTGGTACCGCGGCACAAGTCGTCCTTATGTTTATAACTATTTTTTATGGGAGGAAGAAAGATGTTAGAGAAGAAATATGACCATTTAAGTGTCGAAAAAGGTAAATATGAAAATTGGAAGAATAAAGGTTATTTTAATAGTGGGGATAAAAGTAAACAACCATTTTGTGTAGTTATTCCTCCTCCTAATGTTACGGGGAAGTTGCATTTAGGACACGCTTGGAATGTTGCTATTCAAGATATTATCGTCAGATATAAGAGAATGCAAGGATTTGATACGTTATGGTTACCAGGGATGGATCACGCAGCAATCGCAACAGAAGCGAAAGTGGTAGCTAAGTTAAAAAGTGAAGGAATAGATAAACAGACTATAGGGCGCGAAGGATTTTTAAAAACTTGTTGGGATTGGACACATGAATATGGGGGCAATATCCACGACCAATGGGCGAAAATGGGAATCTCCGTCGATTATAACAAGGAAAGATTTACTCTCGATGAAGGCCTTAATAAAGCGGTAACCAAGGTATTTGTCGATTACTATAATGAAGGTTTAATTTACCGCGGGGAAAGAATTATTAATTGGGACCCTAAAGCGATGACAGCTTTAAGTAATGAAGAGGTTATTTATAAAGAAGTAGATGGGGCATTTTATCATTTAAAATACTATATTGAAGGAACAGATGATTATCTAGATGTAGCTACTACAAGACCGGAAACTCTATTTGGGGATACGGCCGTAGCGGTTAACCCTAATGATGCAAGATACAATAAACTTGCCGGTAAAAGGGTCATTTTACCGATTGTCAACAAATTAATTCCGATAGTTTTAGATGAACACGCTGATCCGGAATTTGGAACAGGTGTCGTAAAAATAACACCAGCACATGATCCTAATGACTTCGAGGTCGGAAATCGCCATAATTTGGAGCGGGTTGTAGTGATGAATCCCGATGGGACGATGAACGAAAAAGCAGTAGGATATACCGGTTTAACAAGAGAAGAAGCTAGGGAAAAAGTAGTTAAAGACTTAGAAGAGCAAGGACTTTTAATTTGCATCGAGAAAATGAAACATAGTGTTGGACATTCCGAAAGAACCGGGGTAATGGTAGAACCATATTTATCAAAGCAATGGTTTGTTAAGATGGGCGATCTAGCTAAAAAAGTTTTAGAAAATCAAAAAAATAAAGAGACTAAAGTTAATTTTGTACCGACAAGATTCGAAAAAATTATGAACCATTGGATGGAAATCAGTTATGATTGGTGTATATCACGTCAGTTATGGTGGGGACATCGCATTCCGGCTTGGTATAAGGATGACCAAGTATATGTCGGGATGGAAGCCCCAAAAGAAGAAGGTTGGGTTCAAGATGAAGATGTTCTAGATACGTGGTTTAGTAGTGCCCTATGGCCTTTTAGTACTTTGGGATGGCCGGATAAAGATAGCGATTTTGCTCGGTATTATCCTACCAATGTGTTAGTAACGGCTTATGATATTATTTTCTTTTGGGTATGTCGTATGACTTTCCAAGGATTGAAAGTAACCGGTCAAAGACCATTTAAAGATTGTATTATTCACGGACTCATCCGCGATAAAGAAGGACGCAAGATGAGTAAAAGCTTAGGTAACGGAGTCGATCCGATGGAAATGATCGATAAATATGGTGCCGATGCTTTAAGATATTATCTAACTACGAGTGTGGCTAATGGGACAGATTTAAGATTCGATGAAGAAAAGATTAGTGCCACGTGGAATTTTATTAATAAACTATGGAATGCTTCAAGATATGTTTTAATGAATTTGGAAGATTTTAAGGAAGAAGACTATACTTTAGATAATCTAGCTAGTCAAGATAAATGGATTTTAACAAAATTAGAAAAGACCATTAAGGTCGTAACTAAAAAGATGGAAACATACGATTTAAATATTGTCGGTAGTGAATTATATTCGTTTATTTGGAATGATTATTGTGATGCTTATATTGAGATGAGTAAATTTAAGCAAGATGCGACGACGAAATCCGTACTCTTATACGTCCTTACTAATATCTTAAAGATGATGCATCCATTTATGCCTTATGTAACGGAAGAAATCTATCAAATGTTACCGATTAAGGATGCCGAATCAATTATGATTAGTAAGTATCCGGAATATAATAAGAAATTATGTTATAGTGAAGATGAACAAGAAATCGATGATTTACTTGAATTAATTACACTATTTAGAAATAAAAAAGCTAGTAACAATGTAGCAAATGACTTTGTCGTAATTAGTAACGTCCATAATGATTTATTTAATAAGATGTTAAAGATTAGTGATAAATTAGTAGATAGTAGTGATTATGAAGGGAAAATCAAAATAACTTTCAAAGATTATGTAGTAACTATTTGTTATGATAATAGTAGTAATTTAAAAGAAGAGAAAGAGAAGTTAGAAACGGAAAAAACTACCCTAATTAGTTCGATTCAAAGAAGAGAAAAACTGCTTGATAATCCGGGATATGTTAGTAAAGCTCCCCAAAATATTGTGGAAGGGGAAAGAGAAAGACTTAAATTAGAAAAAGAAAGATTAAAAGTAGTCGAGGATTTATTAAGATAATATTTTTGACAAGTGAATAAATTTAAGTTATAATTTTAAGGTAATATGTTGATGAGGACATAATAATTATCGAGGCGTTAAAGAGAGTTATCGGTTGGTGGAAGATAATACGTTAAATAGTTATTCCTACCTCAGTAGTGAAATGTAAACATTTCCGGTGATAACCGTTATCAAAAATAAGTTAAATAAAGGGATGGTATCGTCGTAATGACTCCTTGATGCTATCTCTTTTTTTGGAGGATTATATGAGTAATGAAGAGAGAATAAGAAAATTTATTGCTAAAAGACCCGCAAGTAAAGCGGTATATGGGTATGGGTCAGGTATTTTTAAACAGGCAGGATATAGTAAGGAAGATAAACCGCAACTCGATTTAATCTTTGTCGTTGATGATGTCAAAGCTTGGAATGAAGAAAATATTCAAAAAAATCCTAATGACTATTCGAAAGCCGGGGCGAAGTATTTTCAAAAACATAGTGGGGATGTTCTAGCCGGCAAAACGGGGATTACTTATTTAAGTTATATTGAGGAAGATGGAGCAACATTTAAATATGGCACAGTCGAGTATGCTAGTTTAAAAGAAGCTTTAATGACGTGGCAGAGCTTTTATCTAACGGGAAGATTTCAAAAGACTATTTATGAGTTTGCGAGTTTTAAAGAATTACAGGAGTTAATCTTAAATAATCGGCGCAGTGCCGTAATTGTTTCATTATTAATGAGCAGAGATGGCTGTAGTTATAAAGATTTATTAGTACGTCTTTGTGGCTTATCTTATGCCGGGGATACACGGATGGCTATTGCGGAAAATCCAAGAAAAGTACTAAATATCGTCGAAGGTAGTTACGAAGAGTATGTGAAAATGTATGATGCATGGATAAAAGAATTTGCGACGGTTAAAAATGATACTTTGAAAATCAAGAAAAAGAAATTATTGGTCGCTGTCGCTGATCTACCGTCAAAGATAAAAGAACATATTTTGAGTAGTGGGGAAGATTTAAATGATCCAAGTAAATGTGAAGAATTAATTATGGGTTATTTAAGTAAGATTAATAAAGAAGAAAGTACATATCAAACAATTAAAGGATTAAAGACTAACGGATTTAGTAAGAGTTTGAGTTATGCGTTAGCGAAAGTAAAGAAAAGATTTAAGAAATAGGTGAAATTATGGGAAACAAAATAGAAGGAATTACTAGTCGGGATGACGATTTTGCTAAGTGGTATACCGATGTTGTTAAAAGGGCGGATCTAGTTGATTATAGTTCGGTTAAAGGTAGTATGATTATAAGACCATATGGTTATGCTATTTGGGAAAAGATGGTGGCAATTCTCGATAAAATGTTTAAAGATACCGGGCATGTGAATGTCCAAATGCCAATGTTTATTCCGGAAAGTCTACTTAATATTGAAAAAGAACACGTAGAAGGGTTTGCGCCGGAGGTAGCTTGGGTCACATATGGTGGAAAAGAAAAACTCGATGAGAGAATGTGTGTAAGACCAACGAGTGAGACTTTGTTCTGTGAACATTACAAAAAGATTATTAAAAGTTACCGCGATTTACCAATTTTATATAATCAGTGGTGTACGATTGTCAGATGGGAAAAGACAACAAGACCTTTTTTAAGAAGCCGAGAAATTTTATGGCAAGAAGGACACACAATGCACGCTACTGCCGAGGAAGCTAGAGAAGAAACTTTAAAAATGTTAAAAGTTTATGAAGATTTTCAGAAAAATTATCTTGCTATTCCCGTTCTAGTAGGTAGAAAGAGCGAGAAAGAAAAATTTGCCGGTGCGGAAGAAACATATTCTATCGAAGCGATGATGTATGATGGTGTAGCTTTACAAAATGGCACGAGTCATTATTTTGGTCAGGGCTTTGCGAAAGCTTTTGGTATCGAATTTGTCAATAAAGATAATAAGATGGAAACACCTTATCAAACGAGTTGGGGTTGTACAACAAGGATGATCGGGGGACTTATTATGACGCATAGTGATGATAATGGTTTGGTCTTACCACCTAATATTGCACCTTATCAAGTAGTAATTATTCCTATTGGACAAGAGGAAGAAATTATTAAAGAGGTCGAGGCATTAAAGGAAGAATTAAAGGATAAAGATATTACGTTTGTTATCGATGATAGTGATAAAACTCCGGGATTTAGATTTGCGGAAGCCGAGGTTAAAGGATACCCAATAAGAGTGGAGATTGGGAAAAGAGATTTAGCAAACGGGGTAGTAACTCTAGTAAGAAGGGATACTTTAGAAAAGATAACGGTCCCTATTAGGGAGGTAGTGACGAAGATCACTGAAACTTTACCAATGATGCAAAAAGCAATGTATGAAAAAGCTAGAATACGTCGCGATAGCATGATTTATGAAGCAAGCAACTATGAAGAATTTAAAGAGTTAAGTAAAAGGCCAGGCTTCATTAAAATTAGTTGGTGTGGTGATGCGGCTTGCGAAGAAAAAGTTAAAGAAGAAACCGGTCTCAAAAGCCGTTGTACAGTTGAGGAAAATCACGACGAAAAGTGTGCGATATGTGGTAAAGAAGCAACTTGTAAGATGTATTTTGGTAGACAATATTAAAAGTTCAACGAAAAAGTTGAACTTTTTTTAGAAAAAATAAAGGAAATAGCCAAGTTATCGATAATATATATAGTAGAGGGGTTAATATTTCAATATTTTTTGGAACGTTTTTCTTTTATCTTCAAAAATTTGGGAAATATCTTCTCTTTCTTTACTAGTTAAGATGATTTGCGAATTAGAATTAGCAAATATTTCTAATATTTTTCGATATTCATCATCGTAGGCAAGTCTTTCGAAAAGTGGTAAGCAAATATCGGTATAATCAATAAAGAGGCTTAAAAGATTAGGATCGAAACCGTCATACTCTTGGGCTTTAGCTTCCGCTTCTTCCGGACTTGCAAATGCAAGATTTTCAGAGTAAGGTAGAGAAGGACACCAAATGGCATTAGGGTGATAAGATGAACTGTTATGGTTGGTTCCCAATATGCGTTCGTTATCGTATACTTTAGCGGAAGAGAAAGCTTTTAGAACGGTAAAACTCCGGGAGTTAGTAGCTAGAAAACTCTGGGTGTTTGGATACTTGACTAAGATTTCCGGACGAAGCCGTTCGTGATAATCAACACCAGGAATTTTAGGAATTTTAAAACATAAATTATTATAATTACGGTCTTCGTGATGCGTAAACGCATCACTAATAAATAACTTTATTAGAAATTCTTGAATTTTGGCATAATCTTCATCAGCTAAGGTATTTTTAAGGAAAGCTAGCAAATTTTCTAAACTATAACCACCATAACAAATGAAGTTTGTTATTTCGGAATTCATAAGATCACTACCGAGGTAATAATTAAAATTTGGCTGTTGAAAATTTTGACTTAATAAGCCACACTCGGTTAATTCCTCACTAGAATTTCCGTTGGGAGCAATCGTTCTAACATAAGCTATGCGATAATCTAAAGTATCTAAACCCATAATTTCCCGACCAAAGATACTAAAAAATAATTCGGTAAATAAGCAGAAGTCACTACGAGCTTTAAAATAATCTAGGTTACCTTCAATCTCATACCAATTGGGTTTCTTTCTTAAGAGGTTTTCATTGATTTGCAAACTATTGAGTAAATCTTTAATCGGAATTCTTTTGGCACGATAGTGCGGTATCATCGCCTCATTTAGTTGCATAAAATATCCCCCTTTTTTAATTAGGGTGTATGATAACATATTTAAAGAAAAAATGCAAATTCGACATAAATAGCTAAGTTTATTTGCTAGGATAAAATGGGTGATGAAAGTGAAAAAGGTAGCGATAGCAGTTGGGTGTGCTCTATTATTGGGGATTGGTTTTGGGATATTTTTCTTTAAGGATGCTTCGCAAGATATCAAAGAAGCTTTAGGAACTGAAGCGATGGTTTATGCTTTTCAAGTAGGAGTATATACTAATAAAGAAAATGCGATAGTGGAAGCTAAAAAGTATGAAAGTGGCAAAGTAATATTGGATGAGGAATTATATCGGGTATATATTGCAATGGTAAAAAGTGAGGAAGCGAGAGATAAGTTAAAACAATATTATGATGAACAAAATATCGAGTACTACGTGAAAAAAATTAATGTCAAAGGAGATTTTTTAAATATGTTAAATAAATATGAAGATCTATTACTAGCAAGCAATCAAGAGGTTTATACTTATATTAATAAAGAAATATTAGCCAATTATAGTGATGTGGTTATTTGAGTTATCAAATTAAAGCAATACCCAAAAGGGAAAGACCAAGAGAAAAAGCTTGGGAATATGGCGTTGATAAGCTTAGTAATGCGGAGATTTTAGCCATCCTTTTAAAGACCGGGTGTAAAAATAAAAATGTTTTAGATGTAGCTTATGAGTTATTAAATAAGTATGAAACTTTAGATAATTTAGCTAATGCTAGTATTCAGGAATTAGAGAAGATCGAAGGGATTGGCCAAGTTAAAGCCCTCGAGTTATTATGTGCTTTTGAACTAGGAAAAAGAAGACAAGTTAAAGAGAAAGTAAAAATTTATAGTGGGAAAGATGTCTATTATTTATTCTATAGTAAGTTAGCTTTTGCTAAGCAAGAGGAATTACACGTCATATTTTTAGATAATAAGAAAAATGTCATCAGTAAGAAGATGTTATTTAAAGGAACAGCGAATCAAAGTAATGTTCATATAAGAGATATCTTTAGGGAAGCTTTAAAAGAGGGAGCATTAGGAATGATCTTAGTCCATAACCATCCGAGTGGGGATGTCAATCCTTCAAATAGTGATATCTTACTTACTAAGGCAGTTTATCAAGAGGGGAAGAATTTAGGCATACCCGTTATAGACCACGTTATAGTGGGGTATAATAATTATTATAGTTTTTATGATAATAATTGGTGGGATAAATATGAAAAAGAAATTCAAAAATAGAATAATGCTAGCTCTAGGTATTTTAATAATTTTACTAATTGAACCAATTAGTAATTTAATCAGTAATTTGGGTGATAATGATGAGATACTTGTTAAAAATGAATATTTGATGAGAGAAAATGATACTTTAAAAGAGGAGGTAGCTAAACTAAAGGAAATATATGAATTAAAAAAGACGGATAGCGAGTTAATAATTGCCAAAGTCATTACGAGAAATATCTATAATTTTTATGATGAATTAATCATCGATAAAGGAAAAAATGAAGGGATTAGTAAGGGAGATAGTATCATTAGTCAAGACGGTTTTATCGGAGTAGTTAAAGAAGTTAGAGAAGATGATAGTATCATTACTTTAATTACAAATAAAAAACTCAATGTATCCGTAAAGGTCAATGGCACATATGGTAATTTTAATGATGGCGTGGTGAGTGAGATAACAAGTCAAGTACAAATTAATGTCGGGGATAAAGTATATACATCGGGACTTACCAATATCAAAGAAGGATTATATATAGGAAAAGTGGAAAAAATAGTAGAAGATAAGCAAGATATTGCCCAAAGACTAGATGTCGATGTAGCTTTTAAAGTAGGGAAGATTAATTACGTGGGTGTTGTTAAATGATAGAGTTATTTTTAGTCGATTGGCTTTTTAATCGGATAACGATTTTTCCAACTTTTCTTTTTCTATTAGGATTAATCCATAGTAGTTATTTAAATGTTTTAATAACGAGTATTGTTTTAGATATCTGGCTTAGAAAGTTGCCCTTTAATTTGATTACTTTAAATCTTTTATATTTGATTAATCATAAATATTTAAAAAGAAATAAAAGATTTAAAAATTATTACTTAGTTAATCTTTTTAATTTAGTTATTTATTATAGTATAGGTTATATTATTTATAGTCATAATTTTGAAAGATATTTAATTAGTATTGGTTTAATTATCATTTTAAATTCTATATTTTGGTTAGGTAGTTATAGTTTAGAAAATAATTCATAAACTTTATTAGGTGAGCTAATATGGGGACAGAAGAAATACTAAAAAAATATAAGAAGAATCAAAATTCTAAAGATAAGAGTAAATATTTAGAATCATTATTTACTAGGGTTTTATTAGGAGTTATCTTTATTTTAGGAAGTATGATCTTTATTAATTATAAAGCAAGTAATAAAGAGTTGTATAAAAAGTATGTCTTTACGGAAAGTTTAGCTTTTCATAAGTTTAACCAAATCTATGATAAGTATATGGGAAAGTTAGTTAATGATCAACCGAGTAATACGGATGAGATGGTATTTAATGAAACGATTAGTTACCGGAATATCGCCAAAAATTTAGACGGGTTTGATTTAGAAGTCGGGATGGGTTATTTAGTCCCGGTTATTCAAAGTGGCATAGTTGTTTTTGATGGTGATAAAGAAGATTACGGGCACACCGTAATTGTCCAAGGTGTGGATGGCGTCGATATTTGGTATGTAGGGGTCAATGAACACGAAGTCAGTTTATATGACTATATAGAAAGTGGTAGTTTACTAGGAGAAAGTGCTAGTGATAATATTACGATAGTATTAGTTAAAGATGGAGAATATTTAGATTTTGAAGAATATATGGCCAATATTTAAAATCCACGAGAGTGTCTATATTCTTATATTATTAGCTTTAATAAGTGGGTATATCAAGAATGCTTTAATTATTTTATTGATTGTCTTTTGGCACGAGTTAGGACATATATGGTTATGTAAGTTATTTAAATATAAGATAGTCAATGTTACTTTTTATCCATTTGGGGGTATAACTAAAGTCGATAAGTTAATTAATAGTTCGATTAATCAAGAGTTAATAGTGGTATTAGGAGGAGTGATTAATCAAGTAATATTAGGGGGAATATTCTACGGGTTATGGCATTTAGATTTAATTAATAGCAGGACTTTAGAATTATTTAATTATTATAATAAGAATATTTTAATATTTAATCTATTACCAATTATTCCTCTAGATGGGAGTTTATTAATTAGGTTAATTTTAGAAAAATATTTAAGTTACCGAGTAAGTTATTATAGTTATCTACTAATTGGGTTAATAAGTGGGATAGGATTTATTATAGGAAGTAAGAAGATACTAATTAATAATTTATTAGTAGTGGGTTTTTTAGGTTTTAAGATATGGGAAGCATTTAAAGATTATCCCTTTATTTATCATAAGTTTTTATTAGAAAGATATCTTTATAATTTAAATTATAAAAAAATTAAATATAAAGATAATTTTAATAAATTAGGGAAAGAGAAATATTATTTTTTTAAAATAGATGATAAGATAGTGAGTGAGAAAAAAATGTTAGCTAAAGTATTTGACAGAAAGCTTTAGATATGGTATTATCTTAATGTTTTAAGGGCTTTCTTTAAAACCGCACTGAAAAGGTTAATAAGTTTATGAGTAAACACCTTAAGGGCGCGTCTTAAATTTATAAGGAGGTATGAAATGAAAGCTATATTCGTAACTGGTGGAAAACAGTATTATGTTTCTGAAGGCGATACTATCTATGTAGAAAAACTTGACCAAGAAGTTGGTAGTGAAGTAGCATTTGATACAGTATTACTTGCTGATGGTAAATTAGGACATCCTTATGTACCGGGAGCTAAAGTAGTTTGTACAGTAGAAAAACACGGTAGACAAAAGAAGATTGTCGTTTTCAAGTATAAACAAAAGAAGAAATATCGTAATAAACAAGGTCATAGACAACCATATACTAAATTAGTTGTTAAGAAAATTGAAGTTAAATAATTATGATAAAAGTATTAATTAAAGATAGTGGTAGATTACTAAAAATAAGTGGGCATGCTAAATATGATGTAGCGGGCAAAGATATTGTTTGTGCTGCGGTTAGTAGTATGGCCATAACAACAGTTAATGCAATATTATGTTTAGAGGAAACTATCACTTATAAGGAAGATTCGGGATTATTAGAAATTCGAGTCTTAAAAGATACTGAGATTAATCGAAAGTTACTTGCTAATTTAATCGAGTTATTAAAAGAATTAAGTAGTCAGTATCCGAAAAATATTGAGATTAGAAATGAGGATTAAGAGATGACAAGATTAAGTTTGAATATCCAATTATTCGCTCACGTTAAAGCCCAAGGTTCAACACATAATGGTCGTGATAGTAGAGGCCGTAGATTAGGGGCTAAAGCTAGTGATGGACAAGTTATCAATGCCGGAAGCATTATCTATCGGCAAAGAGGGACAAAGATTTATCCTGGTGCTAACGTAGGAATGGGTAAAGATCATACTCTATTTGCTAAAATATCTGGGGTAGTTAAATACGAAAGATTAGGTAGAGATAAAAAGAAAGTTAGTGTCTACGAAGTAAAGTAGACACTTTTTTAATGCAAAATTTGACATTATATTGATAATGATATGATATAATATAAATATACTAAGGGAAGGGGTGTGAATACAATGTCTGCAATCAAAAAATTCTTAAAAAAATATCTTCTAGGTTAGCAGATGATACGGGCCTTATGATGTGATATAAGGCCCTATCCTTTAGTATGTATTAGGTGATTTTATGGATAAAGATAAGAAAAATTTATTAGTGGGATTATTTGTACTTTTAGTTTATTTTGCTTCGCCGATGTTAATTGGATTATTAGTACCGGATATACCGGATTCGACAGCAGCAGAACTATTTATAAGAGCAGCATTTTATCTAATTATAGCAGCAGTTGTTATCTATTTATTTTGGGAAGATATTGTTGAGAGTTTTAAAAAGATTAAAGATAAACCGGGAACTTATATTAAACAAGTTTTACTAGGAACTTTAATATTATTTATAACTATATTGGGATCATCTTTTATAATTAGAAATGTCTTTAAGTTAGATGATTCCATTAATAATATGATATTAGGTAATTACTTTAAAGTAGCATTACCATTTATGATATTTAATCAATTAATTTATACACCGATTGTCGAAGAGATAACATTTAGGGGGACATTTAAAAATATCATTAAAAATAAAGGATTATTTGTTATAGTATCAGCTTTAGCTTTTGGTTTCTTCCAAGTTGGTTATAATATAAGTACAACGCAAGTATTATATATGATACCTTGGACTTTGGCAGGAGTTGTCTATGCGATAAGTTATCAAAAAAGTGAAAATTTATTGACGCCAATTGGAGTACATATTATTTATAATTTATTATATATCTTTATTGCAGCATTATAATTTAGGAAGGGGAAAGAACTATGAAGATGAATTATTGGATAGTTTCATTAACTGTAGGTATTATTGTTTTGTCTTCAGTAGTTTTTTTCATGGCAAAGGAAGAATTAGCTAAAGATAAAGAATTAAGCTATGAGAGTAATGTAGTAGAAAAACAGGGTTTGAGAATTAAAAAAATAGAGAAACAAGATACTTATTCTTATGTTATCGATGATGAAGAAAGAGATTTAATTTATACTTGGAGTTTTCCTAAGAGTATCGATGATGATTTAAATATTGATACGGATTTAAGAATTAGGATTGATGAATTAAATGGGGATGCAAAAATCATCGATGAAAGAGTTCAAGAAAATAAAATGATTGTTTCTTTTGATTATCACGGAGTTTTACCGGAAGAGGCAACAGTTAAAGTCAATGTAGGTAATAAGTTTAAAGATGGAGAAGATTTATATTTATACTATTATAATCCGGATAATGAAGAAATAGAGTACATTGCTCATAAATTAAAGGTTAGAGATGGGCACGTTGAATTTCAAATTGAACATTGTTCAGATTACTTCTTGACGGCTACGGTAGTTCAAGATGCAGTAAATAATCCAAAGAGTATGAACTATGTCATAATTGGACTTATCGTTGTCGCATTTATTCTCGTAGCTGTTACCTTAGGACAAAGTAAAAAATAACGCCAATGTCTAAAAATATTATAAACTCCACTGAATTTGACAAATATGC
>CANQMM010000032.1 GCA_947624955.1 uncultured Bacilli bacterium
CCCAAGAAAATCGGGAATTTTATTCTATAACTTGATTTTTTTAAATTTTAGAGAATTTACATTTTAATTCAGTCATTTTTTACCTGTAAAATTATTATAAACGTTAAAAAATAATTTATACTTATTTTAGTCCCCAACTTAATATCTTAAAAAAAATTATAATCTATGTTATAATTTAAAAAGGTGATACATATGCAAGAAAAAGTAAGTATCTTAGAGCGTTATGGGGAAGATTTAATTGCTAAAGAATATTTAACTGACCCTGCTATTGCTCGTGATGAAGAGATTAAACAATTAATATTAACTTTATTAACTCCGGAAAAAAGTGCCCTTTTAGTTGGTAAACCAGGTATAGGTAAAACCGCCATAGTTGAAGGACTTGCTTACCGCATTAAAAACAATATGGTTCCTAATGCTTTATTTGGTTATGACCTCTTTAAACTAAATGTTACTAGTTTATTAGGAACTACTGAAAGTAATGGTCAAGTGGAAAACCGCGTTGATTTATTAATTAAAGAACTAGCGGCGAGAGAAAAAACCATTCTATTCTTAGATGAAACTCACGTTTTAGTAAATAAACAACAGGGTGGTGAAAACGGGATTGATTTTGCCAATATGTTTAAAGCTGGCTTAGACCGTGGCGAAATTAAAATGATCGGAGCAACCACTACCGAAGAATATGAACAATACATCATCCGTGACCGGGCATTCCTTCGTCGTTTCCAAAAGATCGAAGTCTTAGAAGCTGATAAACCGACAACCGTCAAAATATTGATGGGTACTTATCCTAAATTAGAAAAACAACTGCACGTAACTTTAGGTTATACCGATTATATTAAAGAAAAAATTATGACTTTCATCGTCGAGATGACGGACGAATATAAACGAGTTTATGAAGTTGCTAGTCGGTATCCCGATATTTGTTTAACTATTTTGTCCAATGCTTTTACCTACGCTTTATATGATAATGAAAGTGTCGTCAGTATCAAACATATTTATAAGGCCGTATGTAATGCGAAGAATATTTATGAAGATGCCAAAATTAAGGAAATAGCTCGTTTCAAAGAAGTATTTGCTGACTTAATTGCCGAAGAAAATCTTAACTTAGCCGAAATCAATTAATGGCTAGATTTTGGCAAACTTTAAGAAATATGCTATTATAATATTTAATAAGGAGCTAATGTTATGTTTAAAAAAAGAGAAGATAAATTATTTATAGGTTATTATACTCGTAGTGTTGTAGCCACTTATATTGGTGTAATATCTGCTTGTTTAGGAATTTATTTTGCTTTAAATAAGCACCTTGTCTATGCCATTATTTGTTTAATCATCGCCGGTATTTGCGATGGCTTTGATGGCAAGATAGCTCGCGCTTGTAAAAGAACTAATGAAGAAAAAAGTTTTGGCATTCAAATTGACTCTTTAGCTGATATGAATTCCTTTATCTTTTTACCTGTTGCCATATCTTATGGTTTAGGTTTAAATTCATGGTATCATATAATTATCTATACTTTATTTACTTTAGGTGGCATAATTCGTCTTGGTTATTTTAATATCTTAGCTGAAGATAGCAATAAAGATAAAGGGGTATCTAAATATCACGGTTTGCCTGTAACTTCAACAGCAATAATCGTACCGCTTGCTTATATCTTTAAAAAGTTTTTGTATGTTACAGCTTTTAAAACATTTTATACTTTAATTATGTTTTTTACGGCCATCCTCTTTATCTTAAATTTTACTTTTAAAAAGCCGAAAACTAAGTGGTTATATGTGTTTGTAGTTTTCTCTCTAATAATGATTGCCTACTTACTATGGAACAAATGAACAAGCTTTATAATCCCCAAACCAAAGAAATTACTGATGCGCCAGAACATCACTTTCTTAAGTTTCTCTATCATACCATCCCCGGCCGGGTAATTTTAAAAATTATAACCCTACCATTTATATCTCAATTCTTTGGCTTCATTACTAATCGCCGAATCTCTAAATTATATATTAACCACTTTATTAAAAAGAATCACATTGTAATGACTGACTATCCTAAAACGGCTTATCAATCATTTAATGATTTCTTTACTCGGCATATTCTACCGGATAAAAGACCATTTTCGGCTAATCCTCAAGAGTTAATCGCTCCTGCCGATGCTAAATTGACAGCTTACCATATCAATAAGGATCTAACTTTAAATATTAAAAATTCCCAATATACTATTGCTAATCTCATTCAAGATCCTAAACTAGCTAAAGAGTATGAAAATGGAACTTGTTTAGTCTTCCGTTTATGTGTCGATGACTACCACCGTTACATCTTTATCGATGATGGCCAAATAATTAATTCTCAAAGTATTAAAGGAAAACTCCATACCGTTAATCCCATTGCTTTAGCCAAAGTTCCCGTTTTTACCGAAAATCATCGTGTAGTCACTACTCTTAAAACTTCGAACTTTGCTAAAGTTATCTATATTGAAGTTGGAGCATTAAATGTCGGGAAAATCCATAATCAGCCTCTTAAGAAGTTTAAAAAAGGGGAAGAGAAGGGGCACTTTTCCTTTGGGGCTTCCACAATTATTTTACTCTTTAAAAAAGATTGCATAGCAATCGATCAATTATACTATGACCATACTAACGAAAATATTGAAACTATTGTTAAACAAGGTATGACAATCGGTTTAAAAAAATCCTAACTCTAATTAGGATTTTTTTCTAATGGATTAACGTGAATCATACAGTGCTTAATAACGGCAAATTTACTTTCTAAAGAATTATGGACATCTTCAGCTATCTTATGGGCTTCTTCTAAAGATAAATCGTTTCTGACAGCTATTTCAATATCCAAATATACCCGATTACCAAATAACCGACTTTTAATGGAATCGATATTTAAAACCTCAGCATTTTCTTCAATCGTCGCAATGTACTCATTTAAGGTGTTAGTATCACAAGCTTTATCCACAATTTCCGATGTTGCTTCTTTAAAAATATCGTAACTAACTTTAATGATAAATAAACTGATTAATAAACTCGCAATCGTATCTCCATATTTAAACCCTAAAATACAAGCTCCAATTCCTAATAAACTACCGACACTAGATATCGCATCGCTCCGGTGATGCCAAGCATCTGCTTTTAAAGCTGAAGACTTCACCTTTTTAGCATAATAAATTGTATACCAATACATTATTTCTTTAATAATTATACTTAATATAGCTGCATATAGGGCAATTTTTCCCGGAATGATTAAACTACTTGTACCGAAAGTCAAAGTTTTAATAGCTTTAAATCCGATAGCTAACCCTGTATATCCTAAAACAAATGCCAATACTAAAGAAGCAATAGCTTCAAAACGTTCGTGACCATAAGGATGGTCGGCATCTGCTTTCTTGTTCCCCACTTTAACACCAATAATGACGATTATCGTACTAAAGACATCGGAAAAAGAGTGAATTGCATCACTTAACATTGCTTGTGAATGCCCGATAAATCCGGCCAATAATTTAAACAACGCTAAAAAGACATTGACAATAATACTATTTCTCGATACTTTGATAGCAACTTTTTCTTCATTCATAAAATCACCTGAACTTGTAAATTATATAAAATATTTTATGAATGTTCAAGTAAAAAAACTAATTAATTCGTTTATTTTGACTAAATTTAATGAAACAAATCAAGAATAGCAATCCGGCTGTCCATCCTGCTAAAATATCCGTGGCAAAATGTACCCCTAAATAAACTCTACTAATCCCAATAAATAAAATTAATAAACCACATACCGTATAACTTAACCATCTTTTCTTCTTTAACTTTTGCCCAATCATATAAGCGATATACCCATAGAAAGCCATACTCACCATTGCGTGTCCGGAAGGAAAACTATAACCCGTTTCCGTAATCAAATTGATATCAATTGGTCTTTCTCTTCCAATTATTACTTTAACTATCGTATTCAAAATAAATACTAAACATAAATTAATAAAAATTAAAATCCCTTTCTTTTTCCTGAAGATATACCATAAACTTAAAGCAATACAAAATAGAATCGTCGGTCCCGCAAGTTGGGTATAAACTTTCATAAACTTATCCAATAAAGGACTACTAAAAGAATGAATAAAATTATAAACCCCATTATCGATAATTCTTGCATAATCATTAATTACCAAATAAGTAAGTATTCCAAATAATATAATTAGAAAACTAACTCCGACTAGCCACCATTTATCTTTTTTCATTCAATCACCTTAATACTACTTATAACTTATTAATAATTATTATACCAAAATAATTATCTTAGTGATATAATATTTAAGTATTTAGTTATTGCTCCATCGCCAAGTGGTAAGGCATTAGGCTCTGACCCTAACATTTCGCAAGTTCGAATCTTGCTGGAGCAACCATTTAGTAATTTACTCTCCTTTTTAAGGAGTCTTTTTATTTTGTTATGAACGTGCTATAATCGAATAGGAAATTTAACTATTGCAAATGCAACTAAAAACAACTAAAAAGTGCTAGTTTGCAACCAAGTTATATAGTAAGATTTCGTTGAGGTGAGTAGTAGTGTACAATGTTATAGATTATTTAGAAAATTCTTTAAATAAATTTCCTCATAAAATCGCTGTAATTGAGGAAGACCAACAAATAACTTATCAAGAATTAGGTAATTTAAGTCAAAGAGTCGGTACTTATATTGCCAAGAATAACTTTAATGAACCGATTATTATATTTATGGATAAAGGTATTAATGCTTTGGTTTCCTTTATGGCCTCTATCTATGCCGGCTGCTATTACACTTTAATAAATCCGGAACTACCTCTTAATCGCATTACCCATATTCAAGAGACGATTAAAGCCAAATTAGTCATTACTAATGAGCAATATTCTGATTTAGCTAAAAATGCTTTCCCTGATTTAACAGTTTGCTGCTTAGCTGATTTAGAAAATACAGAAATAGATTGCGAACTACTTAATGCTGCTTACCAAAAACACATTGATACCGACCCCTTATATGTCAATTTTACTTCCGGTTCTACCGGCATTCCTAAAGGTGTAGTCATCTCGCATCGCTCCGTTATCGACTTTATCGACATCTTTACTACGACCTTTAATTTTCAAAATACTGATATCATTGCTAATCAAGCTCCTTTCGATTTTGATGTTTCTGTTAAAGATATCTACTCATCTTTAAAAATGGGCGCAACTTTACTGATTGTTCCTAAAAAATATTTTTCTAACCCCGCCTTATTACTCGACTACTTATGTGCTAACCAAGCTACCACTTTAACGTGGGCTGTCTCAGCGCTATGTCTTATTACCACTTTCCACGGCCTTGATTATAAAGTTCCAAGTACGGTGAATAAAGTTTTATTTAGTGGCGAGGTGATGCCACTTAAACACTTAAATGAATGGCTTAACAAACTGCCTAATACGATGTTTGTAAATCTATATGGCCCAACGGAAATAACTTGTAACTGCTTATACCATATTATTGACCGAGCCCGCACCTACGAAAAAATCCCGGTTGGTAAACCTTTCCCCAATGAAAGAGTATTTCTGTTAGATGACAACAACCAACTTATTACCGAACCTCATAAAACCGGCGAAATATGTGTTTCCGGTACTTGTGTAGGCTTAGGTTATTATAATAATCTTGAAGCCACCCAAAGCCATTTCATCTATGAAAGTCAACCATACATCCGAACTTATTACAAAACCGGGGATCTAGCTTATCTAAATGCGGAAGACGAATATGTCTTTATGGGTCGTAAAGATTACCAAATTAAATATTTAGGTCACCGTATTGAATTAGAAGAAATTGAAAAAGCCATTATGGATGTCGAAGGTATCGTTCGTTGTTGTTGCATTTTCGATGAAGAAAAGTCAAAACTCTACGGTTTCTATATCGGGGATATTCCAAAAGCGGAATTGAATACCCACTTAAAACAAGTTTTACCAATCTTTATGATTCCAACTAAATTAATCCAAGTAGATAAAATGCCTCTAACTAAAAATGGCAAAATCGACCGGAAAAAATTAAAAGAGCAGGTGATATAAATGAATCTAGCAGAAATTGTTAAACTCTATGGAACACCCACCTATATTTTTGATATTGATAAGTTAACTCAAAGGATAGCTTATTTAAAAAGTAAATTAAATTATGATTTAGTATATGCCGTAAAAGCTAATACCTTCATCATTTCGGAATTAGCTCCCTTAGTAAGTCGCTTCGAAATTTGTTCTCCCGGCGAATATGAAATATGCACAAAACTCCATATCGATCCCCAAAAGATGGTCATCTCCGGTGTTTATAAAGAAGAAAATGTTATCGCCGAGATGCTTAAAAACTACGATATCTTAAAATATACCGTCGAATCCGTAACTCAATATCAATTATTGAGTAGATTAGCTATCGCTAGTCAAAAGCCAATTCATTTATTACTGCGGCTTACCTCCGGTAACCAATTCGGTATGACCAAAGATGAAATAAAAGATATTATTGAAACCCATAACCGCGAATATTTAATTATTGATGGTATCGAATATTTTTCCGGTACGCAAAAACATAATTTAAATACGATTAATAAAGAGATTAGCGATTTACATAACTTCATAATCGATATCGAAGAAAATTGCCATTTTCCTATTAATGAAATTGAGTATGGTCCGGGAGCTCCTGTCTATTATTTCCAAGATAATTCCTTCGATGAAGATACTTTCTTAAGTGAACTAAACCTAATCATCGCTCAGTTAAATAAGAAAGTCACGCTCGAAATTGGTCGGAGCATCGCCGCTAGTTGTGGCACATACCTAACTAAAGTTGTCGATTTAAAGACTAATCAAGTTGGCAATTTTGCTATTCTTGACGGAGGTATTAACCATTTAGTTTATTATGGTCAAATGATGGCTATGAAAGTACCATTTTATGATATAATTAAAAAGAGCCCTCAAGAGGAAGAAGCTACTTACAATTTATGCGGCTCTTTATGTACCATTAATGATATAATTGTCAAGAATCTAAAATTACCCAAACTAGAAATCGGTGACATCTTTGCATTTAAAAATGTTGGGGCTTATTCTATGACTGAAGGTATATCCCTCTTTTTAAGTCGCGAGTTACCGAAAGTCATCTTATTCAAAAATGGTAAAACTTATTTAGTACGTGATACTTATAAGACGAGTAAATTAAATTTTCCCAATGTAGAGGAGTAGTGATATTATGGAAAAATTAATTAGTATATTAGAAGAATTACAACCTGATGTAGATTACGCCACTTGTGATAATTTAGTTGATGGTCATTTTATTGATTCCTTAACTATTCTTGCTTTAATTAGTGAAATTGAAGATAACTTCGGTGTTACGGTGCCAACCGTAGAAATTATCCCGGATAATTTTAATTCGGCTAAAAAAATCTGGCAATTAATTGAACGGTTACAAGAGGAAGAATAATGTCTTATTTTAGCAGTCTTTATTATTTAGCATTTTTACCTGCTGTCTTTATTATATATAATCTCTTTCCCAAAAAGGTTCGCCCTTTTATCTTACTTATTGCCAGTTTAATATTTTTCTATACCTATAGTAAATGGTTATTAGTCTTTATCCTCATTTCCGCCTTATCAATTTATATTGCCGGCAAACTACTGAACAAGCTGATTAATGAGCAAAATGCCGAAATAAAAGATTTGGAACTAGAAAAGAAAAAACTAGTTAAAGAAAAATACCGGAAGAAAAAGAAATTAATTTTATTAGGAACTATTTTATTTAATGTCGCTTTCCTCTTTTATTTTAAATATTTAGGTTTTTTTACTAATGTTTTCAATAATTTATTAAGCTTATTTAAATTTGATAGTAGTTTTAAAATCGTCAGGCATCTCGCTCCAATTGGTATATCTTTCTATACCTTAGAAGCAATATCTTATATAGTTGATGTCTACCACGAAAAATGTCCATCTGAAAATAATTTCTTTAAATTGTTGCTTTACTTAACCTTTTTCCCAACTTTAGTAGAAGGACCAATAACCCGCTATAATGATGTTCGTGAGGATATCTATGCCGGTCATAAAGCAACTTATGATAGTTTTTGTTTTGGTTATCAACGCATTCTATACGGTTTATTCAAAAAGATGGTTATTGCTGACCGTTTAAACATTTTTGTTAAAATGATTTTCTGTGATTACAATCATTTTAGTGGCCCATTAATTTTCTTAGGAGCCATCTTCTATACCATTCTCTTATATATGGAATTTTCCGGGACGATGGAT
Organism: uncultured Bacilli bacterium; assembly: GCA_947624955.1. GTDB lineage: Bacteria > Bacillota_I > Bacilli_A > RF39 > UBA660 > CALVJF01. Next base: position 8,254 of record CANQMM010000032.1, read on the forward strand.
ATTGTTATTGGTAGTGCGGAAATCTTTGGTATCAAACTTAAAGAAAATTTCCGTCAACCATTCTTTTCGAAAAGCATCTCCGAATTTTGGAGTAGGTGGCATATATCATTAGGAGCTTGGTTTAAAGATTATATTTTTTATCCGGTCTCTCTATCTAAATTTGTCAAGAAAATTACTAGTAGTTTAAAGAAAGTTTTTAGCACCCACGTAACCTCGCTTGTTATGGGCGGGATTGCTTTGTTTGCTGTTTGGTCTTTGAATGGCTTATGGCACGGTGCCGGATATCAATTTCTCTTCTTTGGTTATTACCATTTTACTTTGATTTTATTAGCTAATATTTTTGAACCCTATGTCATTAAAATTTGCGATAAGTTAAAGATTAATCGGCAGAATATTTTCTATAAAATTTTCCGGATTATTAAGACCTGTATTTTAGTGTTTATTGGCGAGATGTTCTTTAGAGCTAACTCCCTAGCTAGCGGTATTGCGATGTTTAAACGTTTATTTACGCACTTTAGTTTCCACCGCTTTGGTCATTATGTTCTAACTCTCGGTCTCGACATTAAAGATTATATCATTCTTGGCTTATCTATCATCTTTATCTTTATTATGAGTATTCTAAAAGAAAAGAATGTTAATGTCCGCGAAGAATTAAGTAAGAAAAATATTGTTTTGCGATGGTTATGCTACTATGCTTTAATTTTAAGTATTATTGTCTTTGGTGCTTATGGTGATGGTTACGCTCCCGTTGAACCAATTTATGCAGATTTCTAGGTGATGAAGATGAAAAATGTACTAAAAAGTGTTTTATTTATTGCAATCCTTATAGGACTTATTATGGGCATAACTTGTCTTTTGCTTCCCAAAGAAAGCATCTATAAGTATGGCTTAATTAAGACCTCAACTTATGAAATATTAAGAGAAAAAGAAAATACTATCGATGCAGTCGTTATCGGTGATAGTCTAATCTATTCCGGTATTTCCCCAATGGAAATATGGCACAACTACGGTTATACCGTTTATGATATGGCCAAGAGTGCGCAATTAATCAGCGACTCCTATAAATATTTCCAAGTCGCTATTGCTAGTCAAAAGCCGAAGATTATCTTTTTTGAAGCCAATGTGCTTTACCGCCAAGCTAAAAATAAACCGTGGTTAAGTGTTTGGCAAGACTTATATAAAACCTATTTACCAATCTTAACTTATCATAATTATTGGAAGAAATATCTTTTCAATAACTTGAATGATTCGTTATATTATAGTCGTTTAAATGCCTACAAAGGATTTAAATATATCAATAAATCTGTTCCCGGTACTAAACTAGATTATATGCATGAAAAAGCCAAAGTTGAAGTACCAAAAGAAAATCAAGAGTATTTTCAAAAAATCGTTGAGTTATGTCAGGAAAATGCTGTTAAGCTCATCGTAATTAGTACTCCAAATATGAAAAGTTGGAACTATGGTAAGCACTTAGGGGCTAAAGAGTTAACTGAAAGTTATGGCTTAAAATACATCGATTTAAATATCGGTAATCCTCTTGATATCGACTGGAAGACCGAATCGCGTGATGCCGGTAGCCATCTAAATTTTAAAGGCGCCATTAAACTATCCAATTATATTGGCGAGTATCTCGAAAGTACAGAAGAATTTAGTGATAAACGTGACCAAGAAGAGTACGATAATTGGGATGAAGCTTACGAACTATACGAAAAATTACTATTACAATAAAATTGTGACGATAGCAATTGCATAATCGTTATCGTGAGATATAGATAGAGATAAATCTTGATAATCTATATCTTTTTTTATCGCTTCATTAAGTACTATATAAGGCATCCCCTCATCATTATGACCTACTTGAATATCCTTTAAATTATATTTATTAATCCCTTTTTTAATAGCTTTTAAAAAAGCTTCTTTACTAGCATACATACCGGCTAGGGTATCAACATTTCCATTAATATAATTGATTTCTTCTTGACTAAAATATCTATTTAAAAAATTCTCATCATTAATTAGCTTTTGTAATCTTGGGATATATACTAAATCAATTCCATTACTTATCATAAATCCTCATTCCTTTTAGACATTATATCATATTATTTCCTACTTGCTAATTACTAGTTAAATAACCTATAATATAAATATAGAAAAGAGGATAATATGACAAAGTCAAAAGTATATTTTATTAAAGAGATAACTCCGGAAAATGTCGTTAAGATTTTCCAAACTTTAAATCATCAACTAAAAGGTAATGTCGCTGTTAAAGTTCACTCTGGTGAAAGAGGTAATCAAAATTATCTTCGCCCTGAATTTATGAAAGCGATAATTGAATATCTAAATGGTACGGTAGTTGAATGTAATACTGCTTATGATGGTGCTCGGGATACCACCGAAAAACATCTTGCTTTAATGCAAGAACACGAGTGGAGTACTTACTATAATGTCGATATTATGGATAGTGTAGGGGATATGATTTTAGATATTCCTAACGGTAAAGTAATTAAAAAGAACTATGTTGGTAATAACTTAGTTAATTATGATTCAATGTTAGTTTTATCCCATTTTAAAGGTCATCCTATGGGTGGCTATGGTGGAGCCTTAAAACAACTATCTATCGGTATCGCCTCTAGTAAAGGCAAAAGATATATTCACTGTGCTGGTAAAGAAAATGGCTCATATGAAGATATGTTCCATACCAATCAAGACGCTTTCTTAGAAGCTATGGCTGATGCTGCCTCATCTATAACTAATTACTTCCAAGATAATATTGCTTATATTAATGTTATGTGTAATATGTCTGTTGACTGTGATTGTTGTAATGTTGCTGAAGACCCATGTATGCAAGATATTGGTATATTAGCATCTTTAGATCCTGTCGCTATTGACCAAGCTTGCATCGACTTAGTACAAAATTCTACTGATCCGGGTAAAGACCATCTACTAGAAAGAATTAACTCGCGAAATGGTATCCATACTATCGAAGCCGCTAGCGCTTTAGGTATTGGTAATCGCGAATACGAATTAGTGGAAATTGCCTAAGATTTTTCAAAGACAATTTTGGTCAAGTAGTAGATTCGCCACTTAATAAAATGTCTGCAATTGCTACTATCAAATTATGAAAAGGAATAACAACTATTGATAAACAGACCAAAAGACGATAAAAAAAGAAGAATTTGCCAAAAAAGAAAAAGAGTTGTTATAAACTCAAAATTAATGAAATTCTATTTGACAGTTTTAGAGAGTGAAAATCACTCTTTTTTAATGATATATTTAAAGCGCAGGTAACTAGTGGCTTCATTATTTTAATTTTGCGTATCATTTAATAATTTTTCTTTTCTTTTAATTTCATTTACTAAGTAGATTATTAATTCATCAACAATATTATCTGGTAGTTCATCAACTAAATCTAAATTATCAGTTAACTCACTAACATAATATTCTAAAGTATCATTATCCATAGAAATTACCCCTTTTTAGGTCCAAATGCATTCATCGTTTGTAAATCTAATTCTTTATTTTTAGTTAATAATTTCTTTAAAATTCCTTTTTTCTTACTAGATAAATTGTTACTTTCTACTTTAGCATAATGCTCAGCTATTTTGTTAATTACATCATTTAAAAAAGTAATAGATGTATCATCTAATTCATGAGGTAAACCAGATTCTGTAAATTCTACTTTACCAAGTCTTTTGATATAATCTAGAAGACTGTATACTTTATGAAATGTTTCATCCTCTATTTTAAGCGACTCATTTCCAGACCTAAGAGCACATCCTGGTGCTGAAAAAACATCTACACGATATCCACGCTTAAAAACAACTGTAGATATTTTAGGAACAGCAGTATATTGGTCTTCACCATATCCCATTCCTAAGCTATTACCAATTCCTCCAATGGTATATTCTATAAAACTAACTCCTGTTTTTTGATATTCACTAATATTTTTTCCGGAAAAAAGTGTTATTTCTGTTTTTTTATAAACTGGTTTAGGTGATAACCAATAATTTATTATATGTCCTTGTTCATCAAAAAACTTATATACATGAATAGCACCATCTATCAAATAATGATCAACTCTACTAGCATTTTTTACATCAAATAGACCTTTAAAAGTATTAGGCACCCTAGGCTCAGGTTGATCTTTCGTTATAACTTCAACAAGATGCGATTTGTCACAATCACATATGACAGATTTTAATTTTATTTCTAAATCTTGAAAAGCATCTTCCATTAAAACACCATCTACAGAATTCATAATAACCACTTCCTCTATTTATATAATAACATATTATAAGTTATTTAGTAAAATAATTGACGCGATGAATTGTCAATAGTCAATCAAGCATCATTCTAAAAATTATGGCAAATGCTGTTGCTTACCATTGAAACGGCATTTATACCATTTACTTAACAAACATTTTTAGAAACTATAATTAAAATTCAGCAGATTAGTAAAAATTATTTAAATGATTTTTGTCAAGACATAGTGATTAAAAATTTCAAAACAAGATAATCGTCTGTATGGCGATTTTTTAACTTTTAA
>CANQMM010000033.1 GCA_947624955.1 uncultured Bacilli bacterium
TTTATTTCAAACAAAGCTTGCCTTTGTTTGTTACCTATCAATTAATTAAAAACTGACATTTCTAAAAAATCTTAACACTAATCCATTTATAAATACTTTTACTACAAAAACCCGCTTATTAATTTTTTGTTAATGGCTAATTTATAAAATTAATATTAACCTTCTATTTAAATGATGCAATTGTTGATTTACTTAAAGTAGAATGATATAATGTTTACAGGAAGTAACTAAGCCGTTGCGCCTACCTCTTATCTTGAAAAAGAAACGAGGTGAATGATTAATGGACACTAAACATTTTTTACTAAATTTTTTAAAACTATTAATTATCATAATGTTGTTGACATCTCTGTAATCCAACAAAGCAAAAAGGCGCTTGAGATTTACCTAAGTAAACTCTTTTGACGCCTTTAACTAAATCATTTTTGGTAGGCGTTCAACATACCATAGCTGAACACTTCCTCTTTTAATTTATGAAGTTTCCTTCATATGTATACATATTATCACAAGTTTTACGCAAAGTCAACCAACCTCTTTATAAATATTTTTTAAATATTTTAAATTCGCTACTACTATCTAAATCCGTATCATCTAGTTCTTTTAATAAATCTTTTTGTTTGCGGTCTAATTTTGTTGGTGTAATAACTTTTAAAGTTACATACATATCTCCTTTTCGACCACTATTGGGATTTGGAGCTCCTTTTCCTTTTAATCTTAATTTATCTCCGCTTTGACTACCAGCATCAATCGTTAAAACAATATTGCCATCAATTGAAGGTATTTCTTTTTTAACCCCGAATACGGCTTCTGTAATAGTAAGGGGAACATCGATTAAAATATCATCGCCATCTCTTTTAAATAAAGGATGTTCTTTGACGACAAATTCAAAATAAATATCGCCATTCCTTCCCCCATTTCTTCCGGCACTACCTTTACCTGATATTCTTAATTGATGACCTGTATCGACACCGGCGGGAATTTTAATTTCAATTTCTTTATTTTTAGTAACGTAACCTCTTCCTTTACATTCACTACATTTTTCTTCATATATCTGACCAGTGCCACCACAATCAGGGCAAGCTGTTTCACTTTGGAAAACACCGAACATTGTTCTTTGTTGACTTACTACTCTTCCTCGACCATTACAAGTATTACAACGCTTTTCTCCAAGACCGCCACTACCGTGACACTTTTCACAAGTACTCGTCAAATCGATATCGATAGCTTTTTCACAGCCATAGATAGCTTCTTCAAAAGTTAAGTTAACTTTAACTAGAGTATCTTCACCCTTCTGAGCTCTATTTTGGCTTCCTCGACGTCCCCCAAATCCGGAAAAGAAAGAACTTCCCCCAAATAAATCATCAAAAATGCTGCCTAAATCGATATCACCTGGATCAAAGCCCCCAAAACCGCCAAATCCTGGTCCGCCAGCTCCATTAAATGCTGCACTACCGTATTGGTCATAAGCTTTTCGTTTATCTGGGTCGCTTAATACCGCATAAGCTTCCCCAATCTCTTTAAACTTTTCTTCAGCTCCCGGTTCTTTGTTAACATCCGGATGATATTGTTTAGCTAACTTTCTAAACGCACTCTTAATTTCCGCATCAGTCGCTGTCTTACTAACTCCCAATATCTCATAATAATCTTTGTTACTAGCCATATTTATTTCACCTCGTTATATATCTTATAGAATTCATTAATTAAAGAATCAAAATATTTAATTGCTTCTTCATATACTTTACTTTCTTCCAAATCTACTCCTAATATCTTAAAAGCTTCCATTGGATATTTATCCGAACCACATTTCAAGAAATCCATATATCTATCTAGTGTTTCTTGATTTCCTTCTAGTATTTGCGCCGCTACACTCGATGCTACACTTATACAAATAGCATAACTAAATAGATAAAAATGCATATAGTAATGACTTCTTGTAATCCATTTATTTTTAGCATATTTATCCATCTTTACCGCATTACCATAATATTTTTTTACCGAGTCATAAGTTAACTTATCCATAAATTCTTTCGTAATATAAGAACCATTTCTTACTTTATCATACATCATTAGTTCCATTTTGCCTTCGCGAACACTGCCAAATAAGTTAGAAGCAATTACATCGAGAATATTGATAATTCCCGCTAACCGTTCATTTTTTGTTTTACCGTGTTTCATTAAATAACTCGATAATAAACATTCATTAATTAAAGATGTAACCTCGGCCATTATATTTGGTGTAAAGCGATACTGATATGGATTATTTTCACTAATGTATTGATGATTTATATTATGTCCACATTCATGGGCAATCGTCGAAACTGCTTCCAAATTTCCATTGAAACTCATGAGAATTCTAGAATCTTGTTTTAAACTACTAGCTGAGTATCCCCCACTGCATTTACCTTTATATTGACAATAATCGATGTAATGGTTATCGATAATCTTCGCATATTTCTTGAGATATTCACTACCTAATGGTTTAAGAGCTTCTCTTACTAGTTCCTGAGCTTCCTCAATAGTATATTCCTGCTGATTATCAACTATTTCTAAATTTAAATCATAACCATTTAGTTTCTTTAATCCTAAAACATCTCTTCTTAATTCATAAAAACGATGTAAAGATTTTAAATTATCTTCTGTGGTCTTAATTAAAGTTTGATAAACTTTATCACTGATATTTAATCCGAATAACTTTTGCTCCCAAGAACTATCAAAGTTTCTTAATTTAGCAATTTTCTCATTCATTGCCACATAACTATGTAGATAAGATGCATTAGTCCCACTGTATTGTTCTAGTTTTTTATTAAACATATTATAAACTTTTCTTCTTAACTTAACATCTTTATTTCTCATTAAATATCGATAGTTAGTCGTTGCAATTATCACATCTTCCCCATCTACTTTAACTCGCCCATAATCGTGCTCTTGGTTTAGCAATTTACTAGACATCTCATCAAAATGATTCATCACACTTACTAATTCGTTAATGATTATTTCTTCTTTTTCACTTAGAATATGCTTCTTTTTACGATAAACTTGATCTAAATCTTCCTTATATTCTGCCAATTTAGAATTTTTCTTAAATAATTCTTGGTACTCTTTACTATTTAGTTTTAATAATTCCGGTTCAAAAAAACTCGTATTATTTGCTAAATTAGTTCCTAATGTCTCCGCTTTATTTAATCTTAAAAGACTACTTTCTTTTCCTAAATTTTCATCATTAATTAGAAAAGCATAGACATTTATATCTTCATAATCAGCTAAAGCTTGATAAAATTTCATCAAATACTCATATAGACGATTAGCATCTTTCGTACAACCAACATATTCTTTTAAACTGTCAACTAATTTACTCGTTTTATCATAAGATTTAAGAAACTCTTCTTCATCTTTAAAGAAAGGAGTTAAATCCCATTTATATTTTTCCGGTACTTCTTCTCTACTATTATACTTTTGCACACTTACACTCCTTTTTTTAATCAGTTAAAAGTTCTAGTCACCTAGAACTTTTAAACTAACTACATAATTATTTTTCTTCGTAACTTGCTTCTTTGACATCGTCATTTTTATCTTCATTAGATTCAGTATTGCTTTCGGCTTCTTTATTCTTAGCTGCTTCTTCATAAACTTTAGTAGCTAAAGCCATAGCTTTTTCATTTAAGGCATCTTTCTTGGTCTTAATTTCTTCTATATCATTGCCTTCAAGAGCTTTCTTTAATTCTTCGATTTTCTCTTCAGCTTCTTTTTTATCACTATCACTTACTTTATCGCCTAAATCTTTAAGGGCTTTTTCCGTAGCAAAGATAATACCATCGGCTTCATTACGAACGTCAGCTTCCTCTTTACGTTTATTATCCGCTTCTTTGTTAGCTTCCGCTTCTTTCATCATCTTATCGATTTCTTCGTCTGTTAAAGCACTAGATGAAGTAATTGTAATACTTTGTTCTTTATTAGTTCCTAAGTCTTTTGCTGTTACATTGACAATACCATTGGCATCAATATCGAATTTAACCTCGATTTGTGGTACTCCTCTTGGAGCAGGTGGAATATTGGTAAGTTGGAAGTTACCCAAAGTTTTATTATCGGCCACCATTGGTCTTTCACCTTGTAAAATGTGAATATCAACGGCTGGTTGATTATCCGCTGCTGTACTAAATACTTGACTCTTACTTGTTGGGATAGTTGTATTTCTTGGAATTAATACTGTCATAACTCCCCCTAGAGTTTCAATACCAAGTGATAATGGCGTAACATCAAGTAATACTAAGTCATCAACTTCACCTGTTAGAACACCACCTTGAATAGCAGCACCCATCGCAACTACTTCATCAGGGTTAACTCCTTTACTTGGTTCTTGACCTAATTCTTTCTTAACTAAATCTTGAATATATGGAATTCTTGTTGAACCACCAACTAATAATACTTTATTGATATCACTACTCTTTAATTTAGCATCCTTTAAAGCTTTTCTTACTGGTTCAAGAGTACTTTCAAATAAATCCATACATAATTCTTCGAATTTACTTCTCGTTAAACTTACTTCTAAGTGTAATGGCCCATCATCATTTTGGGCAATAAATGGAATACTTATTTGTGTTGTACTCATACCAGATAAGTCTTTCTTAGCTTTTTCAGCAGCATCTTTAATCCGTTGCATAGCCATCTTATCTTTACTTAAGTCTACACCATTGTCTTTTTTAAATTCTTTAACTAAGTAATCCATAATTCGTTGATCGAAATCGTCGCCACCTAGACGATTATTACCGGCTGTGGCTTTAACCTCAAATACCCCATCACCTAGTTCTAGGATAGATACATCGAATGTACCACCACCTAAGTCATAAACTAATACTGTATGCGTATTTTCTTGTTTATCAATACCATAAGCAAGTGCTGCTGCTGTTGGTTCATTGATAATTCTTTCAACTTCCAACCCTGCTATCTTACCAGCATTCTTAGTTGCTTGTCTTTCAGCATCATTGAAATATGCCGGAACTGTAATAACTGCCTTAGTTACTTTTTCTCCTAAATAAGCTTCCGCATCAGCTTTTAATTTACTTAAGATCTTGGCACTAATTTCTTCTGGTGTATATTTCTTCCCATTAGCTTCAACTTTCTCTTTAGTACCCATCTTTCTCTTAATAGAGGAGATTGTATTATTAACATTAGTTACTGCTTGTCTTTTAGCAGTTTCCCCTACTAATTCTTCATCACCTTTAAATGCTACTACTGAAGGTGTTGTTCTATTTCCTTCAGGATTTGGAATAACGTGAGGTTCTCCTCCTTCCAAAACTGCAACACAACTATTAGTTGTTCCTAAATCTATACCTATAATTTTACTCATAATTTTCACCTTTCCTTATTCTGCAACTTTAACCATTGCATGTCTTATAACTTTATCTTTATAAATATAACCTTTTTGCATTACATCTATAACTGTATTAGGTTCCACTCCCTCGACTTTTTCCGTCATTACGGCTTCCATCGTATTTGGATCAAATGGTTTATTTAAGCATTCTATTTCCTCTATACCCTGTTCTTTCAATGATGTTAGAAGACTTGCATAAATCATCTTAAAACCTGATAAGAATTTACTAATTTCATCTTCTAAATTCGTATCATCTAAACTTATTGCTCTTTCAAAATTATCTACTACTTGTAATATTTTGGCAATAAATTCTTCACCATCATATTTAAGTAGATTCATTTTTTCTTCGTCATTTCTTCGCCGCATATTTTGCATCTCGGCACTAAGTCTTAATACTTTATCATTTAATTTATTGTTTTCATCAATTAATCGAGCTTTCTCTAAATCGATTTCGGTTTTCTCAGTTTGTTCTGCTTCCTCGATTATTTCTTCATCATTCTTCTTTTTCTTCATCATCTGTTTTCCTTTTTTCATTCAAATTATCATTTAAATAAGTAAGTAACCCAACTACTCTATCGTATTCCATTCTCTTAGGACCTACTATCGCAATTGTTCCTTCTTCCCCATTAATATGATAATTACTTTTAATTATTGTAACATTTGGATCAAATTCAGTTTCTTCCCCAATATAAATATTAATTCCTTCATCTTTACTTTCAATTTTTCTAATCAGTGACTCATCTTCAAACTTATTTACAATTCTTTTAACTTCATCAACATCATTATATTCTGGTTGTCTAAGAATATTAGTTTTCCCACTAAAATGCACATTCGCATTATTTTTCGTAAAGTCATTAAATGCTTCATAGAATATGTTATAAACTGTTTCGTATTGCGTTATTTTCTTAGCAATAACTGGTTTTATCTCATATTCGAGTCTTTGACTTACTTCATCTATTGGGGTTCCAACTAACATCTTATTAATTATCTCACTCGTCTTCACGAGTTCCTCGATGTAAGTATCTTTATCAATTGTAAATTGTTTGTTGAGTACAATCCCTTTATTAGTACAAACTAGAGCAACGATGTTATTACCATCTACGGGAATAATACTTACTTGTTGCAAGGCATTATCTTTCGAATTTTTTCCTAGAACTACGCTAGTATAATTAGTTATATCACTAATTATTTCCATACATTTAGTTATCGTATCATTAATCTGTAATTCTTGATTACGGAAAATGGTCTGTAACTTTAGTACATCTTCACCAGTGAGTTCTTTCGGTTTCATTAAGTTTTCGACATAATACTTATATCCTTTTTCACTTGGAATTCTACCAGAAGAAATATGGTTCTTCTCAATATACCCCAAATTTTCTAGTACCGCCATTTCATTACGAATAGTAGCACTCGATAATTTAAACTTCTTACAGAGTGCCTTACTACCTACCGGCTTTACTGATTTGATATAAGTTTCAACTATTTCTTTTAGCAGATGTTTCTGTCTTTCATCCATAGTGTCACCTCAATTAGCACTGTAACTTTCAAGTGCTAATTACATTATAATATTATGCCTAGCACTTGTCAATATATGAGTGCTAATTTTTTGTTATTTAAAAAGTAGTATTACCTACTTTTCTATAACATCATTATTTTCGACAATGGTAATTTAGTTATTTTAGATATCAAAGACTTATCCATATTTTCTTTTAGCATTGCTTTAGCTATCTCTTCTTGCTTCGTAAGTGAACCTTTTCTAAAACCAATCGTTTCACCTTTGCGTAAGCCGATAGACTCACCTTTGCGTAAGCCTTCGTTCATTCCATCTTCGTGGGCTTCACATACTAACCCATTGACTACCATCGTCTCTCTTGGTACATTCTCTTCGATATAGTTGGGGTCACTGTTTAGTTTTAATATTTCCTTTACTAGTTTCTTTTCCATTTTCATATTGCTATCCCTTTCAATACCAACTAGCTATTTTAGATATTGGTATACCGGTATATTTAGCTATGATATTCTTGTCAACTTGATCTCTAACCATAGCTTTAGCTATCTCTTCTTGCTTCCTAAGTGAACCTTTTCTAAAACCAATCGTTTCACCTTTGCGTAAGCCGATGGACTCACCTTTGCGTAAGCCGATAGTTTCGCCTTTACGTAAGCCTTCGTTCATTCCATCTTCGTGGGCTTCGCATACTAAGCCATTGACTACCATCGTCTCTCTTGGAACATTCTCTTCGATATAGTTGGGATCACTATTTAATTTTAATATTTCTTTTACTAGTTTCTTTTCCATTTTCATATCATTAAAAACTCCTTTCACATATTTCCTTAGTTTCTCTTCTGTATCAGCTACTAGCACTTGGCAAAATTGCATTATTCTATCTGTACATCCATTATACCAATTCTTTAAGCCAAAGTCTACATCAAGTAGATATATCCGCATTGTATCTTTATATGTCTCTTTCCCAAATTCATTTTTATTGGGATACCTACATATTAGTTTGTTCTGATAGAGGTTGTCCATCATCACACACATTTGGTTAACCGGTTTTACTTTCTTTAATACTTGGGATGAATAAAGTCCTCCGGCATACAATGCATTCTTTTTCATAACGTAATTACCATAACGACAATCTACCTCGATATTATACTTTTCCCCTTTATAATCTAATACTAAGTCCCGTTGGCGTGGTTTCTTCGCTTTATTTAATACATTAGCATTTCCATCATCCCGATTAACTAGTTTAACTTTCCCTTTTAGTTTTTCGACATCTAGTTTAAAAAGTAGAGCTAACAAATGGGTAGCTAAATCCAAATTATTAGGATTATTAAAGACACCAGTGAAGATTGCATCGCGCCATAACGGGCATATTTTTTTAGGCATTATAAACACCACCTTTCACTTTATATATTCTCGGTCGAGGTATCAAATTCCTTTAAAAAAATTGAAATTTCTTAAAAAACGCAAAAATTTGACATATTTCTATGTCAAATTTACGTATTTTTGTCATTTTAAAATTCCAACTCATAAGGTTTATCTTTACTACCATTATGTTTGTCATCATAAACAATTTTAACGTTCGATTTTAGATAAACGACCGGCCGGACCCCACGCGTATTGCACGCATCGTCGTTGCCGTTGACATACCCACTGCTGTGCACAACGAAGACATAGCTAGCATAAGACGAACGAGGCACCGGAGTCATTGTCCACTGTGTTTGACTACTATTAAGTAACCAACTATTTTGAGCACACTCTGTTTTATAACTACCGCTATTCCAGTTATATAATTGATAACTTAAACATGTTTCTCTATTTACAGAACTTCCGCCGGATGTTGCGTACCCATAATCACTTGGGTACATTAGTCCTACTTTTCCTATCCATTTGGTTGTTCTTGTTACGTTATCATTACAATCTGTTCCACTTGAACATAATGACTTTCCGTTATTATCGCTCCGCTCTGCTGTGTACATATCTTTTGTATTGGTTTTACTATATGTATGTGTTGTGCCGTCCACTGTTCCCGTATTCCACATTACTCTTGCTACTTGGTTTCTTGCTGTTTCATCTAATCCTTTCATACTTCCAGTTTGCGAAAAATCACAAGCTTTGTTTGATTTACCACTACTTCCATAACAAGTTCCACTTGTACTATTATAATAAGCTTCATTTAAGGCAGTTTGGATTGCTGATGTGCTCCATTCATTTACCCCATAACCATAATTGACGTTTGAGTCAGTTGAATCCCACGAGTATGTGTCTAGTGATGTATTTCTGATTATTTTTAATAATCTAGTCTTCTTACAATTGTCTGCGTAATTGTCAGTAGTAATTTCCTTTCCTTCAGTATCTTCTGGACACTCATACATATTATTGAAAACGCCAATTATCCGCCAAGTTTCGCCGTTAAATGTTACATAATTTTGGGGAGTAGTCCCTATATAACGGATATTGTTATCTTTAGTTCCATCTTCTACCATAGTATTAGAATTATCCGCTAATAAAGTTTCTAAATATTCTGCACCTGTTAGTGGTTTTTCCGTAGCAACTGCACTGATTACTATCTTGGAATTAAGTGTCTTCCTAGCAGCATCCATTGAAGCATTTTCATCCATCCATATTCTTAAACTATGATTATTAGATTGACCTGCTCCAACCCCACTAGTTGCTAAAGTCTTTGATTCAATAGAATTTGTTTCTACTGTAGTTGCACTTTGTAGGTCAGTATTATCAAATCTAACCGGATCAATATCATCTAGCATTACTTTGATATATTCATCATTCATTGTTGAACCTTCTAGTATTTCTAAATTAATCGCATAACTTGCATAATAATCACAAGTATTTTCTACCGTAAAAGTAAATGGTACTAATGCTTTACCTTCGCTATCAGTGATTGGAAATTGATTACTTAAATTGATGGCATTTTCTTGATTAGTAATTTCTATAGCAAAACAACCTGTTTGGTAAGCATTAGCTTCTTCTTGTTTTTCTGTTTGATTCCAAACCGCATAAGAAAAGCCAATACCCACAGATACTGATAAACATATACCAATAATTACTAATAATATTCCTTTTTTATTCATCATTTCACCATCCTACGTACAATGTTATTGTACTATACAATTTAATTGTACAATGAGATTTAATTCTACGTCAATATTTTAATCCCTAAAGATGTTGAAATTTGACAAAAAAAAGACTTAAAAGTCCCTATTAGAAGCCACCGCCTCCGCGGCCGCCACCTCCGAAGCCACCACCGGAAGAAAATCCTCCACCAAATCCTCCACTACTTGAAGAATTGGCTGCTGCCTGAGCTGCCGCTGTTCTTGTAGCAGCATTGATCGAATTCGTAACTGACCTAGTAACTATCGGATTAATATTTAAATAGTAATTCATAAATATCATATCACCAATATCTAATCCCGCTTCTTGGAATTCTTGAATTTTGACATTCATTACTTTATTAACTTTATCGGCTAAACCAAATACTACGGCATAGACTAAATATCTTTCCCATAATGCAATCTCCGGTAAATCTTTAACCTCAAAATTACCAAAGTCATTTAAAAAGTTTTTAAAAGCTACCCATCTTTTATAATGTTCATTACCTTTTTTCGTCCTTTTATTAAATACCAAAGAATATATAATCAAAATTATCACGGGTATTATTAAAAGTCCAAAAATACTTGTACTATAAATATGATTAATAGAATTAATAAATAAGAATATTCCTATTACCCCATATATTACTCCAAATACCTTAGCACCATAATGTTGTTCAAAGAACCCTTCCTTTGCCCCTCTAGCGTAAACGCTATTTTGCCATTTAATATAATTAGAATTGAAAGAAGAATACGTCTTTGTCCCTTCCGCATACTTCTTTAAATCTTCCATTGTAAAGCTATCGTCTTTCCCAACATCTTTAAATAGAAAATCAATTAGTATAGTTTCACTATCACTTAAGTTATCTCGATTATTTAATTTAAATACATATTTCTTTTCCTCAATCTTTTCCACCGTTATCTTCTTTTTATAAATTAAATTCATAATTGAAGCACTTAAAGCATTCGGACTTAATTTTTCATTCATTAAATAATCGACTATTTCTACATCATAATCATCAATAAATTCCCGGTTATATTTAGAATTAAAACTAGATTGATATTCCCGGTCATATTTAAAGTAAATATAAGCAAATACTCCTATTAAACCTATTAGATAAATCGTATCCAATATTCTAAATAAATGATCATTTCTTTTTAATTCTTCTCTAATCTGATTAGCTTCTAAAGCTCTTTCTTCTTCTATCTCTAATATATTATCTAAATAATTTTTATTAGTATTAACTAAAGAAGATTTATCTCTAATTATATTTGGATCAAATACTACGCGGATATCTAAATCACTATTAGCCATATAATCCGTCATTGAAGCTTTGACAAATTGTTGGTCCCTACCGGTAATTGTTCCTTGTAATCCTCCATGCCCAAAATATCTAAATTCTTGACTACTATTTGGTAAACTGATATTAATTTCTACATTATCGATATCATCATTAAATCCTTGACTAAAGAAATTATAATAAAATTCCGCAACATCATTATGAACAACTACGACATCATCTAATTTATATTCCATATAGATTGTAAAAGTTTCTTTATCACTTGGATGATATATTTTAACCTCATAATTAGTTGGTTCTTCAGCTATTGTATAAACGCCATCATCTCCGCTTTCCGCATAAGGCACTCTTTCTAAGTATTCGATATCTTCTAATCCTTCTGTAACTTTCCCTTCAAAAGTTCCCACGACAAAACTATTAATATCTCGAGGATTATAGATACTTTCTTCTCCTTCTAATTTTGGATTAACAGTATAAAATTGGTTGGCAAAGCCATTCAATGACCCATCGATTACCATATATTCTTTGACATAAGCATCCCCATCTTCACTTATTTCTACATTAGCAACATAATCGGTAATCTCATAATTAACCGCATCACCACCTATTAGAAAAATCAAGAAAAACATCGCTACAAAAAATACAATACTCCCTATGAGAATTCCTTTACCTACTTTATTCATTCTTCCACCTTCTGTTTAAAGTATATCACATCAAGAAAAAATGTAGAATACTCTACATTAGAATTTAACACTTACATTTTCTCTTTCTTCTTTATCAATTTCATAGAAGACTTCCGTTTTAAACTTAAATAATGAAGCAACTCCCGAGTTTATCACATATTTATAAAAAATAGTTCTTCAAGTAGCATAAATACTTGATTTTTTATGGAATTTCAT
>CANQMM010000034.1 GCA_947624955.1 uncultured Bacilli bacterium
AATAAATATTTCAAATTTTATTTATCAAACTAAATTCTCGGTTATAAAAAAACGGGAAGCTAACTTTTTATTTAGTGTACAGGTAAAAAATTATTGACAATAGCATATAAATTTATTATACTTAATGAGTAGTGCCTGATTAGCTCAGTCGGTAGAGCGCACGGCTGTTAACCGTTAGGTCGTAGGTTCGAGTCCTACATCAGGCGCCAGTGGAAATTTCGAGGGACTCGAACTTACGAGTTCCTTTTTAATTATTAAAAAAAGTAGGATTAACTACTCTTTTCATAAATTTATTTAATAATATAAACAGTTATTACTTTTTCGTGGTCTTGGTTATCATTATATGTTTCTTTTGGTTTAGTTGATAAATAAGGATAAACATCATAACTACTATCAAGGTCTTCTGGTTCAGCACTACCTACAACCCCGTGGAAATTAACATCGATTGTCCATCCATAAATATTAGTATCCGTTTGGCTATCATAATCGACTACTTGCCAGCGCCATACTAATTTTTTAGTAGTATAACCGCAAGATGTACTTGGCTTGGTTGTTGACCAACTACCACTTTTTTGATCACAAGCATTCTTATTTACTTTAAACGTAAATTCCTCTTCCGCTTGATTGTTACTACTATCTTTTGCCACATATTTTAATTTATAGGTTCCTTCTTGATTAAAATCATATTCGCCTTCAACGGTAACTTGGATTTCTTCTTTCGAATTATCACTAGCTTTTACATTTTTTAATAAATCAATTTTTGTTCCGACATTTGTACTTAATTCTTTGGTATATTCAATAGTTGGAGCTTCAGTATCGACTATCTTAATAGTAAATGTTTTTTCTTTTTCGTTATTATCTACAAGATATTTGATGGTTATCTCTTTATCTCCGAGATTTGAGGTATCTATTGCTTCGTCAGGGCTGACAATTTCTACTTTGTTATCTTGGCTTACTAAGTTTAATAACGTTAATTCACTATTGATTTCAAATTCTAAATCATTATTTAAAATAAGATTATTTGGGTCTACTTCTTGTTTGGAATTATCGTCATTACCATTTAAAAGAATGGCACCCGTTGTTACACCCCCTACGGCGACAACTCCTACTACAATACCAATTATGACTTTTTTACTCAATTCTAATCCGAAAATTTTCATATAAACCAACTCCTCACACTTTAAAGAATATTCGAATATTGAATATTATTCCTATGTCAACATTAATATTAGCAAAAACATTCCTAGGTGTCAATTTTTATAAGAGGATGAAAAAAGGCTTCAATTATGAAGTCTTTTTTATTCAGTAGGATAACCACACTCTGGGCAATACTCTTCATTAGTATATTGATGACAATTTGGACAGTATCGTTCAGGTTGCGTAGAAGATGCTTCTGTTGCAGTTTCAGAAGCAACAAAGTTATCCGTTACGGAGATTTCCTCGCTACTTTCAGCATCAGCAGACGATGAAATATCAGGTTCTTCTTCCTTTACCGGGCTAAATAAGATATCTTCAGCAAGAGATATCGGCTCTGGATTATCATTAATACTAATTGGACCATCTAAATTAATACTACTATTGACATCAAAACTAATCGAATTATCTTCTAAAGTTGGTTCCGGTGTTGGAATATCTTCATTGATAGATATGGGTTCAGTAAAACTATTAGCAATAGGATTTACTAATTCGATATCGTGTTCTTCAGTAATTGGTTCGATAGAACTTTCCAGATTAGACGTTGTCACTGGATCAATAGATACATCTGCTTGTATTGGATTATCAATAGGAGTATCTGTTGGGTTAGGAGATTCGGGATTAGAATCACTAGTTAAATTGTTTTCTTCTAAATTAAATTTTTGATTAACTTGAGTTTGCGGTGTTGGTAAGTTAGCCGTACTAGCAGCATCGATAACGACCGCTTTTTCTTCTTCGCCCTTGACTTGTTTAGCTAAATATAAGTTATTAGCTCCCTCCGTATTTTTAACAGCTTCGGGAGATTTTACGGTATCTTGATTGATTTGATAATTACTACTTAAGTAAGAAGCCGAGTTATTAATCGTGCTAGTTGCTTTAACTACGGAATCATTAAAAATAGGCATTTTAGTATAATGGAACATAGAAGATATTAAAGAAGTTGGAAAATCTTCAAGTTTCGTATTATAACTAGTACTCTCGGCGTTATAAGCATTTCTTTCCTTTTTTAAGATTTCAGTTAAATTATCATTATATAATTTCGTTAAAGTATTATTTATATCTTCATATTCTTCAGATTTAATCATTGGATTATTAATAAAGTCGTACATCGTATTTTCGACCTCGATTAAATGGTCAATACTTAGATTATTATCGATATCGATGGCATCTTTAACTTTAGCTAGTTCATTAGTGATAGTTTCATCAGTAATATATTTATTAAGTAAAACATCTAAAGTTTCATTATACTTTCTTGCTTGGCTTTCGAGATAATCACGATTATTATCGATTGTTCGATATATTTTTTTCTTTTTACTAGTTAAACTATTGTTTACTATCGCAATAATAATGACAATTAGGACAATAACTGCTACTAAAAGAAAAATTGGATTGGTTATTAAGTCACTCACACTAATCCCTCTTTCTATTGTGATTATATTATAACATCTTTTTGAAAAAGATAAAATAAATATTATATTAATTTTTGAAATTCTTGCGGTATAGGGGTTTCAAAAACCATCAGGGTCTTTTTAATAGGATGATAAATAGCTAAGTAGTAAGCGTGTAAGCAGAGGCGATGAAGAGGATTTGTTTGAGCGGCATATTTCTTATCCCCAACTATAGGACAGCCGATATTAGATAGTTGAGCTCTTATCTGATTTTTACGTCCGGTTTCAATAGAAATATCTAATAAGGCATAAGGTTTCTTCTTTTTAATTACTTGATAATTGGTAATCGCTTGTTTACCTCGCTTGGCATCATTAGTACAGTATGTTTGATAAGTTTTGGTTTCTACTAGATAATTCACAAGTCGATCTTGTAAAGGTGAGGGAATATTTTCCGTTATGGCATAGTATTTTCTTGCAAATGTTGACCAATTAGTTTGGAAATATTCTTTAAGTTGCCCGTTCTTAGCAAAAAGTATTAATCCTGAGGTATCTTTATCGAGACGATGAACGATGAATATTTTATTTTTGGGGGATTGTTTCTTAATGTAGGCATAAACTTCCCGATAAAGCGTGTTTTCTTCGTGTTTTGAAGTGGCAATGGTTAAGAGATTAGGCCTTTTATTAATGACTATAATATATTTATCTTCATAGACGATATCTAACTTTTTCATTTTATTACCTAAGAAAAAAGAAGCTTATGCCTCTTCTTCAAATCCATGTTTTACGCGGTCTCTTTCTTCTGCTGCCTTACCATTATTGAAACGATCTACTGTTCCAACTAGATAACCAGTAATTCTTCTGATGCGTTCAAAGCCAACGCCTTCACCAGTCGTTTTTTTAGCTGGTTCCTTACTTTCCATAGCTTTTGCAATTTTTTCTTTTTTCATAATTCTCTACCTCTTTCTATTTACATCCACAATTTAATCCGTGGAGTTTTTCTAAACTTACTGCTTCTCCTTCGCGTCTTCCGCAACCTGGACAAACATCTTTAATTACCCCGACATAACCACATACTGGGTCGCGGTCAACTGGATGGTTAATAGCACCATAACCAATACCAGCTTCTTTCATTATTCTAACAACCTTTTCAAAGGCCTCAAGATTTTCAGTTGGGTCACCATCTAATTCGATATAACTGATATGACCAGCATTAGTTAGAGCGTGATATGGAGCTTCTAACTTAATCTTGCGGGCAATGGAAATATTGTAATAAACAGGGATATGGAATGAATTGGTGTAATAAGCTCTGTCAGTAACACCTTTAATTACTCCGTAAATTGATTTATCGATATTCGTAAATCGACCAGCTAAACCTTCAGCAGGAGTAGCTAAACAAGTGAAGTTTAAATTATATCTTTCACAATATTCATCACATTTTTTACGCATATGGCCGATAATCTCCAAGCCAAGTTTTTGGGCCTTTTCAGATTCCCCGTGATGTTCATTAATTAAAGCTTTTAAACATTCTGCTAAACCAATAAAACCGATTGATAAAGTACCGTGTTTTAAAACTTTTCTTAGACGATCACCAGGTTTTAATTTTTCAGAATCTAACCAAACGCCTTGGCCTAGTAAGAATGGGAAGTTATTAACATGACGACTACATTGAATTTCAAATCTTTCTAGTAGTTGGTCTTTAACTAATTCCATTAATTCGTCTAATTCTTCATAGAAACCTTTTAGATCAGGTTCTTTTAAATTATTTGGTCCTAAAATGCCATGTTTAATTCCTAAACGAGGAAGATTAATTGACGTGAATGACAAGTTACCTCTACCGGGAGTAATGGCTTTATCAGGGTCAACGACGTTAGCAAGTACCCTTGTACGGCAACCCATATAACCTACTTCAGTACGATAGTCGCCTTCCTTATAATACATTTTATTGAATGGCGCATCGATAAATGAGAAGTTAGGAAATAATCTTTTAGCAGATACGCGACAAGAAAGTTTAAATAAATCATAATTTGGATCTTCAGGATTGTAGTTAACACCTTCTTTAATCTTGAAAATTGAAATTGGGAAAATAGGTGTTTCACTATGACCTAGACCAGCTTCAACAGCGAGTAGATAATTTTTCATAACCATTCGGCCTTCGCTTGAAGTATCCGTACCAAAGTTAATGGAAGAGAATGGTACTTGCGCACCGGCACGGCTGTGCATTGTATTTAAGTTATGAACAAATGCTTCCATAGCTTGATAAGTAATTTTATCCGTTTTCTTTAAAGCTTTGTCTATACTCATTTGGAATAATTTCTTTAATGTAGCATTTTCTTTATAAAACTTTTCAAATAATTCAACATTAATATCGATAGTTTTTATGCCATCAATAGTTTGTTTAACGGTTTTAATATTAACAAAATCGGCAAAATCACTGAAATCTAGTAAATCTTCAATAGTTTGACGAAGCTGTTTTTTAAAAGTTTTAACAACACCAGGAGCCATATAATAATCGAATGCCGGAATACTTTGACCACCGTGTTGATCATTTTGGTTAGATTGGATAGCGATGGCGGCAAGAGCTGAATAACTCATAATATCGTTTGGTTCGCGAAGATGGCCGTGACCTGTAGAAAAACCATTTTTAAATAATTTATCCAAATCTATTTGGTTACAAGTAGTTGTTCCCATTGGCAAGAAATCCATATCGTGAATGTGAATATATCCTTCATCGTGAGCATCAGCAAATCGCTTTTTCATTAAATAAGATTTTGCAAATTCTTTAGAAACGGTGCTACCATATTGAAGCATTGTACCCATTGCGGTATCGCCATCGACGTTGGCATTTTCTCTTTTGGTATCATTTTCACTAGCGGATTTTAATCCCAGACCTTCTAGGGTTTTTAAAAATTTATGAGTTTTTTTATCATCCATGAAAGCGACTCTAGATTGAGCACGGCGTTCACGATATTCGGAAAATGATTGATAGACATCATCATAACCTTTTTTCTTTAAAGACTCTTCAATCAAGTCTTGAATTTCTTCAATCTTTATTTTATCTTTATCCACATATTGCTTAGATATTTTATCTAGGACATCTTGTAAGACTTTTTGGATATCTTTTTCATTATATGGATGTTTTTCTTCTTCCGTATCAATAATGATACTGTCGAAACCTTTTTTGATGGCTAAAGCTATTTTGGTTTCGTCAAAATCAACTTTTTTGCCATTACGTTTTACAACTTTTAATTCTTCAAACATTTTACTTCCCTACCTTTTACCTTTTACTAACTTAAGTGTACTAACAGCATAAAAAAAAGTAAAGAATTTTTTTAAAAAATTAAATTTTTGAAAATTTTGCTTTTTGGCTTATTTCCGGGTTTTGCAATTTTTCCTCAAGTATACTATTGGATGACATATGTGGTTTTAAGCCCCTATTTATCTAGGTTTGAATACTTTTTTAAAAAAATTTAGTCATTTTACATTTTTATACTTTTTTCAGTTTTTTGATTTTTCATTTTTTTGACATTTGCTATTTTTTGAAATTTTGGAAATTTTCTAAATGTAAATTATTATTGCATTTATTTAGGACTTATGGTAGGATATCTTTTCGTGTTAAGGGGTGAAAAAATGGAAAAGTATTATTGGGATGTAGAGACAGTTAGAGCCCGTAAAAAAGAAATAGAAGAAAGAATTAAAAGTAAAGATAATACTTTTACCCAAAAGCAATGGAAAGAAATTTTGGATGACTTAGATGCAGTTATCAATTGTTTTACAGTTGATGATGGTAAACTTTCAGTGAGTTTTGATGCTGCGATGAAAAAGGATAAAGATTTTTTGAAAAAGTATGGAGTAGTCGGAAATTATTTAGAAAAATTTTTTTATACAATGTGTCAGGTTAAGATTAAAAATGAACCATTTGTTAAACATCATTATACGATATCTACTATTTTAAAAATTATGGAAGAAATTTTTCAATCTTTGGGAGATGTTTATTTTGGTCCTTTTCAATCGATAATGGGAAACTTTGCCGATCACCATCATTTCTTCAAAGGAAAACAAACTAGTTTAATTGATGGGTCAATGATGCCAGTGCGGCATTTAAATGAAGTATACACGGCGACGACGATTAGTACTAATATTACAGATATTATCTATCCGGTGCACGAAATTGGCCACGGTATTGAATTTTTACTTAATCCTAAGGGATTTGCCAATGATAATAACAGGGTGGCTTGGGAAATCGTGCCAACATTCTTGGAGTTTGTCGCTTGTGATAGATTAACCGAAAGTTATGGTTTAGGTAATGAGGTTAAAAAATATTTTAATGTGATTTTGAGTGATGCTTTAGATAGAGCTTCTAAAGCATTATATATCCAAGACGCGGTAAATATTGCGGATAAGCTCAAAGGAAAAAAACACTACGAAATTATTAAAATAGTAGCTAAAGATCTAAGTTTAGAAAGATCGGACGTTCATAAATTATTAACGCTTAACACCATAGATGACCTTTTTACATATAGTTTCGCCTTTATGATTGCTGTAGAACTTTATATGATATATCGGGAAGATCCTAAAAAAGCGTTAAGAATATTAAGAGGTTTAATTGCCAAAAATAATTATTCAACGCGGGAATATTTAAAAGCTTTAGATGGTTACGGTTGCTTAGAAGGTAAACGAAGAGATGAATTTAAACTTTTACTAAAATAAAAGACTTATTAGTCATTTGATAAGTCTTTTATTTGATTGTAATAATCGTCGATGATTTGGAATATTTGTTGGCTATCTTTACAAGAACAGATAGCATTTTTTATGGGTTTATTTTCGGGAAGACCTTTTAGATACCAAAGAATATGACTGCGAATTTCAAGTAAGGCTTCTTTTTCGCTCTTATCGTTTTTTAGAAGTGTAAAATGACGTTTCATCATTTCGATTTTATCTTTGATAGTAGGTGGTGGTATAACTTCCCCACTTTTTAAGTATTCGACACAGTCTTTAATAAGCCAAGGATTACCTAGTACACCACGACCAATCATAACTCCATCGCATTTAGTTTCGTCTAACATTCTTTTGGCATCGAAGCAAGTTAAGACATCGCCATTGCCAATAACGGGAATGCTTACCGCTTCTTTAACGGCTTTGATAATTTGCCAATCGGCTTTACCACTATAACCTTGCGAACGCGTGCGAGCGTGGATGGCAATGGCTTTCGCTCCCGCTTTTTCACAAATTTTAGCTACTTCTACGGCGTTAATACTATTTTCATCCCAACCACTACGGATTTTAACCGTTACGGGAATGTTTACCGCTTCGACGACCGCTTTAACAATTTCATAAATTTTAGCGGGATTTTTTAATAAAGCACTCCCGGCTTGACTTTTAATTGCGATTTTGGGAACCGGGCACCCCATATTGATATCTAAAATATCCGGATGCATATATTCTTCAACTTTTTTGGCTGACTTAACAAAGGAATCCACATCGCTACCAAATATTTGCTGAGCAATAGGTCGCTCTTCTTCACTCATTTTGAGTAAGTCGAGAGTCTTTTGATTTTCATAAGTGATAGCTTTATCACTAACCATTTCCGCATAGATAAGTCCCGCACCCATTTGTTTAATTATTTTCCGATAAGAAGTATTGGAAATCCCCGCCATAGGAGCAAGAACTACGGGATTAGCTATTTCGACATTACCAATTTTAAAACTCATAAGCTCACCGTAACCTCATCGCCATTAGTTAGAAGAAAAGCATTGGCATCATCAGTATCTAAATGCAATTCAAAATAGCCATCATCACTTACTTTAACAAAGGCTTCAATATCCCCGGGTTTTTCTGTATTAACGTGAACAGTAATTTTTTGCTTGTTAGTAACGTGATACTTTTCAACATCTTTAGTATTAATATGAAGATGACGATTAGCAATGATACAACTATTAGGTAAAGTTACTTCGCCACAAGGGCCGCATAAAGTAATGGTCTCAGCGCCATCTAGATCTCCGCTCGTGCGGATTGGCGGATTAAGTTTTAAAGTATAAGCATCCGTTTTCGAAATTTCGACTTGATTATAGGAACGAAATGGTCCTAAAACACGAACATTCGGAATACAACGTTCACCATTTTTTAGAGTTACCGTATGTTGGGAAGCAAACTGGCCAATCTGGTTTAAATCCCGTAAGTGTTCCATAGTCGAAGTACCAAATAATTGGGTAAATACTTCTTGAGTTAAATGAACATGGCGATTGCTAACGCCGACCGTAGTTTTGAATTCCATAAGTAGTTCCTCTTTTCTTTTTTTATTATAGCATAAACAAAAAATATTTGGATATGATATATTTAGGTGAAGATAATGACTAAATGTAAATGTGCAAAAATGGTCCAAGGCAAAATTATTTATGACAATAAATGTAAATTATTTGGAGTGGAATTAGAAGAAAAATATGAGAAGCCCGAAGACTTAAATGTCCTTGTTCCCTTTGTCTGCCCCGACTGTGGGAAAGTGGAATTTAAAATATTAAGTAGCATATCTAAAAAATAATTAGCACTTACTATTGACAAGTGCTAATAGTAGTGCTATACTGTAATCATGAAAGGAAGAATGGTAAATGAATTTAATACCAAGAGGTTTCTATTTGGATGATATTTTTGATGATTTTGCTGTAAGTAAGCATAATGAAATGAAATGCGATATTTATGAGAAGGATAATAAATATCACATAGAAATGGATATTCCTGGATTTGACAAAAATGATATTAATATTGAATGCAATAACGGTTATGTAACTATTACTGCGGAAAAGAAGACTGAAAACAACGAAGAAGATGAAGATAAGAAATTCATCCGTCGCGAAAGAAGTTATGGTAAAGTTCAAAGAAGCTTTAACTTTGGCGATATCGATGAAGAAAATATCAAAGCCGAATTTAAAGACGGAACTTTAAAATTATGTATTCCAAAAATTACAGCCGATAAAAACAAAAAAGTCATTCAAATAGATTAATTAATACTCCACAAGATGGAGTATTTTTTGTATAATGAACTTGGTGATAAATATGAACTTAATTATTTCCCATATTGCTGATGTTGATGGGATGGCGCCGGTAATTTTAGGTAAATTGGTTTTTACAAATCTAGATTATGAATTATATGACGTTGTAGATGTTAATAACGCCATTATCGAGCATTTAAATAATAATGATTTTGCAAAGTATGATAATGTATTTATTACGGATTTAAGTATTAGTTATGAGGTTGCAAGTTTAGTTCAAGAAAATGGTTTAGATAAGAAAGTCAAAATTTTTGACCACCATCTAGCTAGTGAAAGAGACCTTAAGGATTTTAGTTTTTCTTTTAGTAAAGTGCAAGATAAAGATAAATTAGTATGTGGTTCTTCCCTATTCTATGATTTTTTAAGGCAAAACTATCCTTGTGAAATATTAAAGAAAAAATCAGTTCAAGACTTTGTAGAATTAGTAAGACTTAATGATACTTGGGAATGGAAAGAAGTAGGTAACTATGCCGCTAGGGATCTAGCAAGTATTCACGCGTTATATGGCAATGATTGGTTTATTAATAATTACGTTGATTATTTAAAAGAACACGATGAGTTTGCTTTTTTAGAAAAAGAAAAATTTCTTTTGGATATTGAGCACAAGAAGATTAGTGATTATATAGCAGAAAAAGAGAAAACTATAATTGAAGCAAACTTATTAAATTATTCCGTTGGTATCGTTTTTGCCGAATTATATCGTAGTGAACTAGGAAATTTCTTAGCCGAAAAATATGTGGATAAATATGACTTTATCGTCATCGTCAATCTTGGTAGATCATCCGTTAGTTACCGAGGCATTAAAGAGGCCAATTTAAGTGAGGTGGCTAGTTGCTTTGGCGGTGGCGGACACCACGATGCCGCCGGTAGTCCGATTAATAATGAATTGTTAAGACAAATATTAGAAGCAATATTTAAAGATAAAATAGAGTTTAAAGCCTAAGCCATAAACTCTACTTTTTTTGAAGCAATTTAGCTAAGAAATAACTAATTATGGCCCCACATATTGGGGCGATAACGAATAGCCATAATTGTTTTATATAAGCCGTACCCATCATAATCGATGTACCAAAACTTTTAGCCGGATTAGCTCCCCCATTGGTATAGGGAATAGCCATAAGGTAAATAACGGTGATAGTTAGTGGGATGATGAATTGGTTATTCAACTTATCTATCTTTTGATACACTAGACATAAGATTAAACTAGTGATAAATTCGATGGCAAAAGCTTGGAAGACGGATGACCCTATTATGGATAATTCGCCGTAGCCATTAGCACCCATAGCACCGTATTTTCCACCGAGAATTATACCTAATATTTCAGTTCCTAAAATTCCGCCCGCTAGTTGGCTTAAGATGATCTTTATTCCCGTAGCCAAGGTAACTCGATGATTTAAAATATCAGTTACGGTCAAGATAGGATTAAAAGCATTTCTTTCTTTATCCGTATTAAATATATACGATGTTACGTAATAGGATAAACCACCGGCGATGGCAATAGTTAAAAGGCTGAAAGCTCCGGGTAGCGTAACACTAGTGGCTAAAATAATATTGGAAGTTGAAGCTATACCACAAGCAATTAAAACTAACAAAGCCGTTCCAAATAATTCTTTCAATATTCTTTTCATAATCATTTTACCTTCTTACTCATATAATATATTAATTACATTATAATCTATTTTAGTAATTTAGACTATTGCTTTTTTAGTTATTTATGATATAATTTTAATTGCTTGGTTATGCAGGTGTAGTTTAATGGTAGAGCTTCAGCCTTCCAAGCTGATAACGTGGGTTCGATTCCCATCACCTGCTCCAGTGACGTTTCTGTTCGAACTTTTATAGTTTGAACTTAAATATATAATCAATCCGTTCGGGTTGAT
>CANQMM010000035.1 GCA_947624955.1 uncultured Bacilli bacterium
GTATTATAATCCCACTAGCTTAGCTAGTGGTTTTTTGATGGCTTGCCCTTTGCAAGCCACACCCTTAAAGGTTAATATAAAAAATTTGACACATTTCTGTGTCAATTTATATTAATTTTACATTAAATTAACATCTTTAGAGGCTTAGCTAATTGGGGATTTTGTTCATCTTGCGTATAAATAGCTATAACTTCCGATTGATAAGTTAAGATAGCATTTTCATTAGTAAATCTTTTGATAATTTTATTGCCATTTTGCACTTTTAGGTACTCTTCATCAGTAAGTTCTACAACTTCATAGTTACTAAATAGTTTAGTTAAAGGAAGAAAAGAATAATTACCTTTTTCTATTTCTTCTAGAGTATAAGCTTGTTCTAAAGATAGATCACCTTGTTTAGTTCTAGTTAAAGAACTCATCGTACCACATATGTTTAACTTGCTACAAATATCGACGATTAAACTACGAATATAAGTGCCTTTAGAAACAGTAGTTTTAAATTCAATAATATCTTGATTATAATTAATTAAAGATATATCGAATATTGTTACTTGCCTTTTAGGTAAAGTTACTTCTTGATGGCGACGGGCATACTCATAGAGTTTATGACCTTGTAATTTAACAGCACTATATTTAGGTACTTCTTGATCATAAGTTAAGTTTTGGAAACTATTTAGTACTTTAATTACCTCTTCTTGGCTAGGTAGCTTATTACTAGTGGCAATAGTACTACCTGTTAGATCATAAGTATCCGTACTTATACCTAACTGGATTTTGGCAATATACTCTTTTTCTTTACTAGTTATTAAGTCAACTAATTTAGTATATTTACCAATACAAATAATTAATAAACCTGTCGCTAGAGGATCTAGAGTTCCAGTGTGCCCTATTCTTGATGTATGAAAATATTTATTTAACCGATTGACAACATCCCGGCTTGTTAAACCGGATGGTTTATTTACTAGCAATATACCGTTCATTATTTTTTAAACGCTTCTGTAAGATATAGGCATCGGGATATTCTCTAGCTACCTGATAAGCTCTTTTTCGAGTTAAAAAATTATGTAAGCGTAAATCATCTTTAAAGGTTTCTATCTCGATAGTATGACATCCACTTAATAAAAGCCAATTTTCGATACTAGAGTTTAAATACTCAGCGATGCTTACTTCTTCTTGACCAATTCTAAATTTTCTTAAGCGATAAGCAGGTGTTACATAGATATGGCAAAATAAGCCAATACCATTTTCACATACTTTAGCTTTGGCAAAAGCAACTATTTCATCTGTTTCGGGATCTTTAACCATAACAAATTCATAATAAGGTAAACGAATTACCTTTTTTAATTTCCTGACGGTCTTGAAAGCACACTTATTGGCTTTGTATTCAGGGTTAGTTAAAGTTTCTTCAAAGTAACTTAAATATAGCTTTTTAATTTGTAAATAATCCTTTTTAGTCGGTTTATTCGTTATTATCAGTTGTTTCATGGATTTCTTTTATAATCCTTTCTATACGGTTACCATAAGCTATTGAATTATCATAGACGAATTCTAATTTAGGAGTATGTCTTAACTCAATTACTTGAGCAAGTTCCGTACGGATATAACCGGCCGCTTCATTCAATTCTTTTTCTAAAGCTTCAGTAGCCATTTTAACTAAACTAGTAAAATATATTTTAGCATAAGATAGATCATTAGAGACTTTAGCACCGGTAATGGTTATCGTTTTAAGAAGTGAGTCATTGGCTTCGTTAGCGAGGATGTCACTAATACATTTAACCATATTGGACTCGATTCTTTTAATCTTTACACTGCTCATTTTTTTACCTCAACTACTTCATAATTTTCAATTATATCGCCAACTTTAATATCTAAGAAATTTTCTAAAGTAATACCACATTCAAAACCTTTTTTAACTTCTTTGACACTATCTTTTTCTCTTTGAACTGAAGCAATTTTGCCATCATAGATAATGACACCATCACGAATAATTCGTGCTTGGGCATTATTTTTAATGATACCATCGGTAACGTATGAACCGGCTATATTACCAACTTTGGAAAATTTGAAGATTTTACGAATTTCGGCAGAACCTAAAATATGTTCTTCAAATTCCGGATCAAGTAAACCTTTCATAGCTAGTTCCATTTCCTCAACGGCTTTATAGATGATTGTATACAATCTTAAATCGACATTGTATTCTTTAGCCATCTCTTTAGTTAAATTATTAGGAGAAACGTTAAAACCAATAACAATAGCGTTGGAAGCGTTAGCTAAAACGACATCACTTTCCGTAATGGTCCCAATACCACTACGAATAACTTTTACTTTAACACCTTCAACATCAATTTTTTCTAAAGCGTTTTTAACGGCTTCTTCACTACCTTTAACATCAGCTTTTAAAACGACATTAATTTCTTTAACTCCACTATTTATATGGGAGAATAAGTCATCTAAAGTAACGGTATTCTTCTTAAATTTACTTTCTTTAGCTTGGCTAGCTCTTTTTTCCGCAACAGTTTTGGCTTCGGTTTCCGTTTCGAAAGCCATAAACTTATCACCAGCCGATGGAGTACCTGATAAACCGGTAATTTCTACAGGCGTAGATGGTCCGGCTTCGACAATAGACTGTCCTTGGTCATTTTTCATAGTTCTAACTTTGCCGTGGAAAGTACCGACAACTATTGGGTCACCAATTCGCAAAGTTCCGGTTTGGATAAGTAAGGAAGCAACTCCCCCAATATTTTTGTCGACTTTAGATTCGATAACCGTACCGATAGCATAACGATTAGGATTAGCTTTTAGGTCTAAAACTTCGCTAGTAGCTTGGATAGTATCGAGTAATAAATCGATACCTTCACCGGATTTAGCACTAATATTGACAAAAGGAACATTACCACCCCAAGCTTCAGGGGTAATATTAATTTCGGCCATTTCGGTCATTATGCGGTCAGGGTTAGCATCGGGTTTATCAATTTTATTAACCGCAACGATAATTGGGGCTTTAGCTGCTAAAGCGTGATCGACCGCTTCTTTAGTTTGTGGCATAACACCATCATCAGCAGCAACGATAATTATGACGATATCGGTAATACTTGCTCCTCTGGCGCGCATTTCGGTAAATGCGGCATGGCCAGGGGTGTCGATAAAGGTTATCTTACTACCATTTCTTTCAACTTGGTAAGCGCCAATATGTTGGGTAATTCCCCCAAATTCTTTATCGACAATACTACTATGACGAATCGTATCGAGTAAAGTTGTTTTACCGTGGTCAACATGACCCATAATGGTAACAACTGGAGGACGAGGAATTAAGTTCTTTTCTTCATCCACGATTTCAAACTCTTCAAAATTAGATATATCTTGAGTTTCTTCTTTTTTCAATACCTTATTATATTCCATCGCTATAATGCTAGCATTTTCATAATCAATTGGTTGATTTAAAGCCACCATTAATCCTAAAGACATCAATTTCTTAACTAGTTCAGTACCGGCAACGTCTAGACGGTCAGCTAAATCTTGAACGGTCATATTCTCAGTATAAGTAATTACATTTTCTTCAACGGTATTGGTTTGTAATTTTTCTTTATGCTTATACATTTCTTTTCTTTTATTTAAATATTCATCTTTATTTTCTGTTTGTTCAGAACGTTTTTTTAGTTTTTGTTTTTTATTTAATTTCCCGTATGTTTTTTCGATATTATTAGCTTCGATTAAATCTTCCACTACTTCATCGATAGTATCTTCTTCATCAAGACTAGTATCATTATTAGTACTAATTAAATTGATAGTATTATCGAGAATTATAATATCATCATCGCTAAGCATCGAGTCTTTATCTTGAACTTCGATTCCTAGTTCTTGACATTTTTTTAAAACTTCTGCTACGGAAAGATTTGTGTCTAAAGCATATTCTTTTACACTCATCATTTTCGCCACCTACTTTCTATTATTTTATCATTTCTAGTAGTTCTTCATATATTGTATCAGGAATAGTTACTTCTAAAATATTTTCGAGGATTTTACTCTTTTGGGCTTTTTGGATAACTGCTATGTCTTTTTTTAAGTAAGCTCCACGACCATTTTGTTTGCCTGTCGGATCAATAATAATATTGTTCTCCGGTGTTCTAACTACTCTTATTAACTCTTGTTTAGGGAATTTTTCCCTAGTAACAACACACATTCGGGTAGGAATTTTTTTGACTTTCATAAAACACCTACTCGTTATTGCCTTCCTCAGTTACTTGATTAAGAGTTTTAACATCAATTTTATATTTAGTTAAACGACTTGCAAGTTTAACATTAGAACCTTTTTTACCAATTGCTAAAGATAAATTTTCATCATTAACGATAGCAAGGGCTTCTTTTTTCATTGGGTCTAAAATATTAACGATAGCATCTTTAGCAGGACTTAAGGCATTTTTAATGTATTCAGTTGGATCTTCGCTATAAGCAATTAAATCAACTTTTTCACCATTTAATTCTTTAAGAATAGAAGCTATTCTTGAACCTTTTTCGCCGATACAAGCACCGATGGCATCGACTCTTTCATCAGTTGAGGCAACAGCAATCTTGCTTCTTAAGCCGGGTTCACGAGCAACACCATAAATGGCAATAGTACCATCGGCAATTTCCGGTATTTCACTTTCAAATAATCTTTTAACAAAACCGTAATGTTTACGAGAAAGTAAGATAACTGGTCCTTTAGGTCCCGCTTCGACTTTCGATACATAGACTTTAATGCTAGAACCCATTTTAATTTCTTCATCAGGAATTAATTCCGATTTTGGTAAGATACCTCTAGTTCTACCTAAATCAATATAATAATTCCGTTGGTCTTCCATAGCGACTAAGCCGACCATCATTTCATCTTGTTTATTAGCAAATTCGGCTACAATACTTTCTTTTTCGGCTTCTCTTATTTTTTGCATCACAACTTGCTTAGCAGTACCGGCTGCTACCCGACCAAAGTCTTTAGGAGTTACTTCTTTTTCAATCGTTTCTCCAACTTGAATACCCGGAACTATTTCTTGGGCATCTTCTAAAAGAATTTGGGCATCAAGATTAATTTTAGGAGGTATTTCAATTACATTACCTTCTTCATCAGTTGTTTCATCACCTTCATCAATTTCCGGAACAACTACTAAATAAGAGTAAACTTTAATTTCGCCGGTTTCCCGATTGATATCCACTCTTACATTGGTTTTAGAATTAAAATTCTTTTTATAAGCTGTAGCTAAAGCTAATTCCATAGCTTCAAAGACGATATCTTTTGATATATTTTTTTCTTCTACGATATTATTTACCGCTTTAATGAATGCTTCACTATCCATTTTCAACACTTCCTTTTTCTTTGCTTATTACATCTAGGATGTAACTTTCTTCAATTGGATCTAATTCATCAATAATGGGATTGATGATATTAGTTGCTTCGACAATCGTATCTAAATCGATGCCATTTACTTTATCAAGAGTTATTCTTAAGAAATGATAATTGCCTTCTAGAACATATTCAACACTATCAACTATAATGCTCATTTCCTGCATTTTAGGAGTTATTGCTTGCTCTATTTGCTTAAGAATTTCTTCCATGTGTCACCTCTTTCAAATAATAACAAAAGTGGGAAGTTTCTGCCCACTTAAATCTGTAAATTGATTATAACAAATTTTATTTTATTTAGCAAACTTTTTTGATAAATTTACAAATTAAATTCAGCTAGTTGAACTTGGATTTAATTATTTTTAAAAATTTTAATTCATCTTGCCTAAAGAATATCTAATATAATAAATATCCACCAGCTTAGCTGGTGGTTTTTCATTTGCGCCTAAAAGGCTTTATTATTGGCCTGCACTAAAGTGCCCTTTTTCGACCGCCACTTGCATCTATTACTTGCTATCCTTTGAAAGGATCAAAATCTTCCATTGTCATTTGTCCATTTAGTGCATCTTCTTTCAGTTGATTCGCTATATATTCTTTTATTTTCTTTGTATTTTTTCCTACCGTATCTACATAATATCCCCTACACCAAAATTCTCTATTTCTATATTGATATCGCATATTTGCCCATTTTTGGTATATCATCAAGCTGCTTTTTCCTTTCAAAAATCCCATTACACTTGATATACTATATTTTGGTGGTATTTCGACTAACATATGAATATGGTCCGGACACACTTCTGCTTCTATTATTGTTATTCCTTTCCATTCACATAGTTGCCTTAATATTTGACCTATTTCTAATCTTTTACTCTCGTAAAAGACTTTACGTCTATACTTTGGAGCAAACACTATGTGATATTTGCAATTCCATTGAGTATGTGCTAAACTTTTTATATCGTTTATTTGAACATTTTTCATAAACGTCCTCCTTCTAATATTATTGTTGCTTCCTGGCGGTCGCAACAAATATTATATTAGAAGGAGATTTTCTTTTCAACTCATCGCTAAAGCTTAACTGAACCCCTAGCCTAGCTAGGGGTTTTCTTCTAACAAAAATCAAAAAACCGAAGTTTTTTGATTAAAGCTACTAATTATTTTAATTTAAACAGTTTATAGACCTCTACGTATAGATAAATCATCCGTTTATTATATTTAGGACTTTACTCCAAGGATATGCGATGTCCTTTATCATTCTCACCCTAAAGCCTTAACCTTAGAACCCACATTTTATAAAGGGCTCGGGACGCACGGCATTCGCATTGTTCGCATTGTTGTTGTTGACATTGCCGGACGAATTCACATTGAACGCATTGTTCGCATTTGACCCATTAGGAACAGGATCCTTTTTTAAACCCATACCCTGTAAGATTATTTAATTAATAAAGGTTTATAAGCACTCGAAATATTAATTTTAATCTTATTATTTTTTTAGTAGCTTCAGTAAACCGGCCATTTCTGGCCGGGGGCGATCGGAAGACGCTGCCTTCCAGACCGCCATAAATCCGTCACGCACTTAGTTGATAAGCGGCTTCGCCACTTTCACCAGTACCATCGCCCACAATTGACACGTTCGATTTTAGATAAACGACGGGACGCACGGCAAACGCAATGTCCGCATAGGTGTCGCTGACACGGCCGGACGAATGCACATAGAACGCAGCGTTCGCATAAGACCCATAAGGAACAGGCGTTATTGTCCATTGATATGTGCCACTCATAAATAACCAACTACTACTTGCACAACTACTATAACTATATAAGCTTTTTGCTAAGCATGCTTCACGTTGATCATTACCAATGGAATAACCATAATCACTTGGATACATAAGTCCTACTTTCCCTATCCATTTAGTTGAACGGGATTCTGAATCGTTACAATATGAACCATCTTGACAAATTTTACCAGTTTTATCACTTCGCTCGCCTTCATAAAAGGCCTTAGCTCCTGCCTTTTCGACACTATCACGAGTTGAACTTTGAGACCAATCTCCATCGATAGTTCCTGTATACCATAACACATTAGCTATCATATCGTGGTTTTCCTCTTTAATACCGGTGGTATTAAAACTACAAGTTGTATGACCATTGTTGTTTGAGTTATAACAAGTTTGATTTTCTTTACTATTATAATAGTAATCATTTAGTAATGTATTTAGGTCGGCTAAACGCCATTCATTAACACCGTAACCACTATTAACGGATGAAAGACTAGAATCCCAAGAATAATTACCAATAGAATCCGCTCTGATAAGTTTTAGTAATTTTTGTTCACTACATTTTGTATCGTAATCTCTAGCAGTGGCACTTTCCGGACATTCATAAGTTTTAAATACTCCGATGATGCGCCAAGATTCGCCATTAAATTTAACATAATTTTGTGGATTAGTACCAATATACCGAGTATTACCATACTCATCTATTACCATAGTATCCGGATTTTCTTCGACTAAGTTTTCAATGTACTTAGCAGCGTAAATTGGTTCAACGCCGGCAACAGCAGTGATGACAATTTTACTAGCAAAAGTCTGTCTTTGGGTTTCATTACCGGCTGTTGAATCAATCCATAAGCGAAGATTATAGGTAACTGACTCTTCTGGTCCTACACCTCCCGTAGCAAGCGTTCTTGATTCGGTAGCATCTTCTAATATTTTTGTAGCACTCTGATAAGCCGAATATAATTTCGGTTCTTCATTATTTATTTGTACTTTAATAAGACTAGTATCTATAGTAGTAGTATTTAATCTTTCTAAATTTACGCTATAGTTGGCGTAAACTGTACAAGTATTAGTTACTTTAAATATATATGGAGCTAGTTTTTCTCCATCTTCATCATACATTGGGTAGGCGGCTTCCATATTTATAGTCGAATCAACAGTTTCTTCTAACTCAATTTTAAAACAGCCAGTTTGAACTATATTGGGATTTTCTTGTTGTTCCCTTTGACCCCAATATGCATAAGATATACCTATGCCGATGGCAATCGTTAATGCCGTTGCTAAGAAACTTAATATTATTATTTTTTTATTCATACCTAGTCACCTGTATCTTTCTATGACTAGGATACCCCCCCTCCCCCGCATATTTGTCAAATTCGAAAGTTTGTACGCTAGGGATAATGTAGACACTTACCCTTCTTATGTAGACAAAATTATAAATTGATTTAAATTCTTAAAAAAATAACCAATTTTGAAAATTGAAGCCTATTTTTATGGCAATTTGTTAAAAATCTAGGGGGTTTTAACGAAATTAACTTATTTTTTGGCCTCAATTTTGAAAATTGGCTTTTTGACTTTTATTTATTATTGAGTATTATACCTCTTCGGAAAGACGCATTGTGCTTGCCTTCAAATTTAATCGAGCTAGTTTGGAGGCGATGTAGATGAAAAAAGATTGTCAAATCTTATTTCACTATATTATTATTCTATTACTCCTAGTAATAATCATTTACTTGCTTAATCAGCAATAGAATTTGAATATTCAGGGGGTTTTGGAAATAACAAAGCACTAGCAAGCTCGTGCTAGCGCTATGACCCAAAACAGGCAAGCGCTAATGCGCTTTCCATAATTTTATTATACTACTTTTTTTATAAATTACAAACTTAATTAGTATGATCGATTACTGTGTTCTAAAAATGCAATTATTGCCTAAAATATTTAGGTCTTTCAGAAAGAGGAACAAGCTTTTTAATACTAGCTATTTCGGCAGATAGACGTTCTTCTTTGTCACTTTGGTAATATTCAGAGATAGGAGAAGGTTCAAATATACCGGTCTTTTTATTATAATATTTACGCGGTAAGCGATGAACTGTCCAATTCATTAGAAGATAATTATAATAGCGTTCATATATATTAGGACATGAACTAGTAATAATTCGCGGACTTTTCATAAAGTCTGCTTCAGAATAATTTGGACCTATTTCTGGTAATTCACCATTGGGTTTAAATCTTTCAATAGAGTCATAACCTAAACATTGGATACAGATATCTTTAAAATACGTTAATAGTTCGCGTCTTAACTGAATACTATATAGTTTTTCTACTTCGGCAAAGGAAGTAGTTTGTTCCCCTAGTTTTTCTTTAACTGTTAGTGGATTAGTAACGGTTATCTTTTTTTGAATAGCATCAAAAAATCTTTTACGACGATAGGCATCTTTAAAAAATAAAAGTAAGTTATATCGAAATTTTGACCAAGCCTCTATTTTTTCCCCAGAACTCCGATAAAATTTAAAAGTTTCTTTCATATCTTTTATTCTTTGATTTAGGGAACTAAGAAATTCTTTCATAGCAGTTAATTCTAGATCATAGGGATCACCATATCCTCTTTTAACTATCTCGGAAATACCCGGATAAGTATTATAAGTAATAATTTCCGGACAGATTGCTACGGCATCTAAACTATTTAAATCGGTAACTTGAGTTCCTTGAATGGCATAACTAACAAAACGATTAAAAGTACTAGCTACGGTATTGTGCCAAGCTGTGTGACTGTTTTCGCCAACATTCGTATTAAAATAAATTATGTCTCCTTCGGGAGAAATATAACCAAAAAATGGTTCATGAAATCTTTGCTCAAATTTTAAGAATTCTTCTTTTTTAAATTCTAATGTTTCCATATTCATCCTCTTTCGTTGTCCATTATTATATATTAGTTAAGTAATTTATGCAATAAAAAAACTACTTATACTAAATAAAAAATTAATTTCTCGATATTTTATAAATGGGAAGTTACATTTATAAACAATCTGTATATTTATAT
>CANQMM010000036.1 GCA_947624955.1 uncultured Bacilli bacterium
GAACCCCCAACCTACTGATTACAAGTCAGTTGCGCTGCCAGTTACGCTATGTCGGCAAAAAAAATGGTGGGCGATATGGGACTCGAACCTATGACCCCCTGCTTGTAAGGCAGGTGCTCTAACCAACTGAGCTAATCGCCCAAATGCTTTGGACATAAACAATAATACCAATATTGTTCAATTATGTCAATAGATAACTTACAAATTTACAGCATTTTTTTACGTAAGCCTCACAACCCATAAATATAAACAAATACGACCTAAAATACACTTTTTAAATTTTACAATTTACCTATCATTTTACATTTTTTGTAAAATTGGCAACCTTGAAATTTAAAAATATCGGCATTCACTATCATTTTATGCTTCTATCGTATGTTTCAGAAATTATCCAATTTGTGATAAAATTGAATATGGAAGTGATAAGTTTTATGAAAAAGGATAATATTAATTTTATATTTAGAAGTCTTAACAAAAAGAAAATAATCATTTGCTTTTTAATTGAGGCATTTTTAGACTTTATCTATTACTTTGTGCCATTTGCATTTACCTTATTTCTAACGTTGCCTTTTACTATAAAAAAAGCCCTAACTGTTATTGGAATTTTTATCATTTCAAAAAGCCTAAGGGTTATTGGAAATTATCTTTTAAGAAAATATAGTGATAATTACCTATATGAATATTCCAATATTCAATATTCTGAATTTTATAAAAAACTAAGCAAAGTGCCCGCCGAAACCATTTCTAAATATCAAACCGGTTATTTTGAAAATATGATTGAAAAAATTAGCAGTTTAGTAAAAACTATATTGCAAGCAGAATATGTAAGTATCATTATCACTTTCGTTTTCTTATTTTATACTTTATATAATCAATCTCTTGCATTGTTTATAATATCATTTATTACAAGCGCTTTATGCATCTATTTGAGTATAAAAATCTTAAAGAAAGCCAATAAGCAAGTGGAAACCTTGTACGACCAAGAATATGAGTACGCCTCTGTTTATAATGATTTTATTAGTAATATCCGCACCGTAAAGTTGCTAAATAATGACAAATATTTTCTTAATAAAATTAACCAAGAAGGTGCTAAATGTTTTAAGGAAAATAAAAAATATGTAAAATTTTATTCATGGGAAGAAGTGATACGTAATATACTTATTGTTATCCCCTTTATTTTGGGTTTGATAAAAGCTGTAGTTGACTTATCTAACGGCATTGATACACTCGGCATAATAACCTTCTATATTTCTATACATGTTGAGATGGGATTTGTGTTTGAAGAATTATCAGGAAATATAATCAGTTGGTATGAACTTAAAGCCATTAAAAATAAGCTTAAAGTGATTTTTAAAACCTTAGATGACCGTAACTTACTTAAAGATTTTAATAAATTTGAATTACTGAACATACGCATAAAATATCCTAAAACAAACTTAGAAATCAAAGCAAATAAATTTATAGTAAATAAAAAGGATAAAGTGTCGATAACCGGCCAATCTGGTCAAGGGAAAACTTCTTTTATTAATTTGATTTTA
The DNA here is from genome assembly GCA_947624955.1 of uncultured Bacilli bacterium. Classification (GTDB taxonomy): domain Bacteria; phylum Bacillota_I; class Bacilli_A; order RF39; family UBA660; genus CALVJF01. Next base: position 1,539 of record CANQMM010000036.1, read on the forward strand.
GGCAATATTAGTTCATATGAAGGCACTATATTAATCGACGGATATGATATAAAAGATCAAAAGCTAGATATAGGCGTCGTAAGCCAAGAAACGGAATTATTTAATATGTCAATCAAAAATAATTTATGTCTAGATAAAAAACTATCCGATCAGGAAGTCATAAACTACTTGAAAGAACTTGAACTAGATGAGATATTATTATTTGAAGATGGAATTTATACAATAGTGGGGGAAAAAGGTTTAAAGTTATCCACCGGACAAAAGAGAAGAATTAATATTTTAAGAAGCTTTTTAATGGATAAAGATATTTATATTTTAGATGAGCCAACATCTAATCTAGATGAACATACCGAAGAAATTGTTGTCAAGTTCATTCTTAAATATTTTAACAATAAGACTTTGATTATTGCCACACATAATGAAAAAATAAACGAAATATGTAACAAATTTTACCACTTTGAAAATCACAATCTAATCGAATTGAAAAAATGATTTTGAACATTAAATCTTGAACTCTTTTTTATTTTAATGGTTACAATATTTCTAAGACCACAACTTTTTACTTTACCATGTTTTTATAAATTCTTTAGCCAAAAGAAAAACAATCTTGCGATTGATTCTATATAACAATATTCGATAAAACTCGAATAAAAAAGTCAATGGTGGCTCCAGCGGGAATTGAACCAGCGACACAAGGATTTTCAGTCCTCTGCTCTACCGACTGAGCTATGAAGCCAAAAATGGCGGTTCCGACGGGGGTCGAACCCGCGATCTTTTGCGTGACAGGCAAACGTGATAGACCACTACACTACGGAACCATGGTTGCGGGAAATGGATTTGAACCAATGACCTCTGGGTTATGAGCCCAACGAGCTACCAGACTGCTCTATCCCGCGATAAATTTAAAATGGCGGAGGAAAAGGGATTCGAACCCCTGCGCCGCTTACACGACCTCTTGGTTTTCAAGACCAATCCCTTCAACCGGACTTGGGTATTCCTCCATTGTTAAATTTATGCTGTTATATCAGCAACAAAAAGATTATATCATAATAAAAAATTGGATGTCAACCTTTTTTAATAAAAGAAAAAAATACACAAAATTATGAAAATGCTTGCAAAATGGAAAATTCTGCGTTATACTTTAGAAGTCTTATCAATTAAGACAGTGCCTTTTGCCTAAGTGGCGGAATAGGTAGACGCACAGGACTTAAAATCCTGCGAGCTTAATCACTCGTGCCGGTTCAAGTCCGGCCTTAGGCACCAATTAGTATTCAACAGACTAGCATAAATGGCCGGCCTGTTTTTTTATACCTTAGTTACTCGCCGGATTTTAGTCTCCCAATTCCTTTAATTTATCAGCAATCCAATATGGCAAGCTATCCGCTAACGGACTGAAGCCACTAACCGATTCCTCAATACCCTTTCGTTTCCCATCAATCTTATAGTTAATATTTTTAATTGATAACTTTAATTGCAAATTGTCCTCATCAACTTCAATTATTTTTACATAAATAGTTTCACCAATAGTTACATAATCTCCCACGTTCCTTACAAAGCCATCAGAAATTTCCGAAATATGGATTAAGCCGCTATAGTCATAATCGATGTTGACAAAAATACCATACTTTTCAATTCCCGTAACCTGTCCCTTAATAATCATTCCTTTTTTATAATTCTTACTCATAAATGTGCACCTTCCGATAAAATTATAACACACATCTTTACTATTTTTCTATTTTTACTTATAATTACTTAAAAGGAGAAAATATAATTATGGCAAAAGAAAAAGAAATAGATAAAATTAAGGAAATTATCGACTCAATTCGTCCTTACATCAATATGGATGGTGGCGATATTCAATTTATTAAATACGAGGATAACATTGTTTATGTCCACATTACAGGTGCTTGCGTTAATTGTTCATATCTAGATGTAACCATTCAAACCGGTCTATACGAAACTCTAAAAAGTGAAATCCCCGAAATTAAAGAAGTTATAAATTGTGAAATTTAACTTTTACTAAGCCACTCAATATCAAATATTTGCACATATCGTGCCAAATATTTTTTTAATTTATCCAAAAAATGTTCATACGCTTCAATTTTTTCAATATACTTAATCAAAATATCTTCATTATTGCCATCGACCATTACATCCTCATAAGCATCAAAATAATAAGAAGGATAAAGCATCCGCGCATAAAACATATGATAAGAAAACACACTTAGTTGATTACTTTGAAAATACTCTTGTACCTCATCCCAAACCTCATCTTCATCTGTAGCAAAAAACTTATTTTTTAAATATTCCGCAATATCCCGCACCTCTAAATCCAACGTATAATTAAGAGGATTTAAAAAATTTAGTTTATAATTAGGATAATAAACTCGGCGATGGGATAAATACATTTTTTCTTGCTCAGCATTTAACCCACTCCCCACTACTTTATCAATATATGTACAAGCATTCTCCGCTAAACCTAAATAATAACTAAAACTATCTAAAATAACTTTTTTATCTTTGCCTATTTCCCTAATTTGATACTCGAAAAAGTCTAATTTTTCCATCCACAACGTTTTCCAATCTGCTACTTTGATCTTTTTTAATTTTTCACCATCCAACTCCGTATGGTTAAACTTTATAATATCAGTAACTTTATAATTTTCTTCTAAAATTCCATTAATCTTCAACAAAACATAACTATCAGTTAACAAGCTTCCCCGATTATTAACAATCAACTGATGACTAAGCAGTGGGCTTTCGATACTACTTAATAATAAGATGATGTTACTTATCTCCTCCTGAGTAAATGCCGTTGTCACTAAATAGTAATAGTCACCGTCGATTAAGCAATAACCATATTTGTCGCACTCAACTAAATTATCCACTTTTATCGAATAATTTTCCTCTATTAATTTTTTCATATTCATACTAGATTATATTAAAAAAAGCAAGTTTTTATACTTGCGTTTGACCATTCATATACTGCCCCTGATTATAATAATACGGATTCATATTCATATTTACATTACCATATGGCATTTGATTATTACCCATCGGATTCATCATATTCCCATTTGGCATCGGCATCATATTCATCATTGGCGTTTGCGGTTGTTGCATCATTGCAGCTTCTCTTTGTGCAACCATCATCTCCCGATTTTTTAACTCTTCTTCTTTCATCCTAAGTTGGTTCATCATATTTCCTAACATCGCATCAACTAAATTGCCAACATTATCTAATATATTTTTCTTGAGTTCCACCAACATCTGACTTGTATAATCCCCATTTCCATTTGGCATTACATTAATATTTGGCAATTCATTTCTATAAACATTTTGAACAACCCCAACCGACTCACTTGGGCTTATTTCTGTTGAAACTGGATGAGCGCTATTTGCTACTGGGTTTATATTAGCTAGAGTATTTTCCATTACATTAACTTGGGGAATATCCATCACTTGTTCAGTTGGATCTCCAGGATTAACAGTTTGTGGATTACTACTCATAACAACGACATTGGCATTTTCATTAGGACTACCCGGTAAATCATTTATACTCACAGTTTCTATATTATTTTTACTAGGATTTTCCACAATGCCTGGTGCTACTTCGTTATTTGCTAAATTTAATCCGCCACCAATAGCCGGATTAATTGGTCCATTTCCTAGTGATCCGCTACTATCACCTACTGCAATATCACTACTATCACTTCCACTAGGTCGTTTTTCCAAATAATCCTTACTCAATTGGTCTTTGGCTGAAGCCTGAACTGAAATGTTGCGCGCATAATCCAAAGTGGCATTGACGCTACTCACACTAGCATTATATTTGAAGCCCCCACCAGAATTACTGATAATACTACGCATAACTTGCTTAATCTTAGCCCAATCATCATCATTTTGCACCCGAGCAAGTTTATTATCAGCTAATTCACTTACGTTTAAAACAACCAAGCCATTCGGATCGATTTCATTTAAAGTCGTTATGACAAAATGCTTTTGGATTTCGGGAATAGAAAAACTCGAAATAAATTCTGCGTTAATATTTTCCCCATTTTCTTTCGCAATAGCCAACTTCTCCGCCATAGTAATCCCTCTTTATTCTAATACACTTCAAAATTATAGCAAAATTATGACTCCATTTCAACTATCTAGCACTTTTTTATTAAAAAATAACGACAGCCATAGGCGCAAAATTCATCGACATACCTCTTCCAACCGGCCACATCATTCATTCTCTTAGCTTTAGGATTAGTACTCTCATAAAACCCTTTTAAACGTAGCTTACCATAAGCCCAATCCCCAAATACATAATCATATTCATCATAAAAATCAGTTAAAACCTCTTCTAGATTGGCGCCCTCTAGTCCATTCCGATAATCACTAATTACTTCATATTCTTTACCATTTACTTCTATTTTCATATTGTCCTCCAACTCTACCTTTTCTAGCAATATTTTACCATTATTTTTCTTCCGTAACAAGAGGAGATGTTGCCGTTATCATATTTCCATAATATTCCGGTATTCGCCCATTCACAATTTTGGAAGCCACCAATACGGTATATGTTTTATTAACTTGAGTTTCTTTAAAGTTTAACAATATAGCATTACTAATATCCATTTTCAAGTATATCTCAATTAAAATTGTATTTATTCCATATTCCTTTATTCGCGACTCAAAAGTCGAATAATAATTACTCATCACCGATACTTTAACGGGCACCTTAGGACCTAAATTTCCTAAAAATACCGAATCACTTGCCATTCCTATCGGTACTAAAGCAATCAGGTTTCCTCCATTATATTGCACATATTCTGAATCTGTTAACCCGACCAATTGCTCTTTCCCATCGATGTTGTTAATAACTTCATTAATCTCTTTAGTCGCCTTCTTAATTAAACGGGATGATAAAGCAGAGTCATAATCGACACTAATTATTTCCTCATCCTTATTTTTCGTAATTTTTAGAATATCCAAAAAGTTATTTTCCGCAAACGCCGTATTATCCATAATACTAACTACCGCACTATTAATCACCCGATCTACTCTAAACATAATTAAATCATTTATTTTCGGTGTTAAATTCTTACTGACATATTTCAGAAGCACCACCGTCGTAATAATAATCGCCGTGATGACTACCCCACTCCAGCTAAAATATTTTTTATCCTTTTTCATCTTATCTTTTAATTTCATTTTTTTCATATTAAATTTTATGACAAAAAAAGAACTATTACCATCATAATAGTCCCCAATTAAATATTCCATTTAACATAAATACTATGCCAAATAATAAAATTATTATTAGCAAAATAGTTAATACCTTTACTACTAAGCCACTACTTTTATCTTCTTCTTTTAAATCTTTAAAATCTTCAAAATCGCTTTGCGTAAATATTAAAGACTTGGAAAGAAAGGAATCGTCCGTTTTTTCTTCTTTATTACTTGCCGCTATTTCTTTAGGTTGCTCAGCTTTTCCCCCCTCTTCTTCGTCATCCGGTTTATCCTCTTCTTCTATTTCTTTGATACTTGGTACCACAATCGTATTATCATTTCCTTTTAAATCCGTCAAAATATCTAGCGGATTTATCTCTTCTTCAGTAGTTTTATCTTCTACTTGGGCTAATTCTTTACTTGTTATCGTATTAATTAACTCCATAAGATGTTCTTGATCTTCTCTTAATTCCCCACTCGATTCTTCTTCGTCTTTTTCTTTTGGTATATCTAAGCTATTCAATATATCAAATTGCGTATTCCTTAATTTTTTTAATCTATCAACCTCGTAATTGACTTCCTTCTTCTCTTTAGCCTGCTCTAATATTGAATTGATGTCATAATCGCGCGTTTCATCCAAATTAACCCCTTGGTATAACGGTTCATCATAATCGGCAATTCTCTTACTTTTAGGTTCTTCTTCATATCTTTGTTTTAGTATTTCTCTTACTTTATCTATATCGATATTTTTCGTCGTATCACTATCATCTATAATGGAAACATTGGAATTGACCTTAAAATCATCTATATCGCCCATACTTATCTCGCGATATAAATCCATATTTTTTGCTTGTCTACTTGGTAGTTGGGTTTCTTCATCATAATATCTATTCATCCTACTTGCCATAATCTACACTTCCTTAGAATAATCATAACATATTATTACCATTTTGAGGAGTTTTTTTATTTTAATTTTGTCAATCTTATATTATAATAATATTAGGAGTTGATAAATTTATGAAAAAATTAACAGTTAATGAAAATGCCTGTATTGGTTGCGGGGCTTGTGTTGCTTTAGATAATGAACATTTTGACTTTTCTGATGCCGGTTTTTCTACCGTTATATCTAATGAAAATATTGAGAGTGAAAGTGTACAAACTGCTATCGATTCTTGCCCTACAAGTGCTATAAGCATTATTGAAGTTGATGATAATGCCACTGAACCAGTTAAAGAAGAACCTACTACCTGCGAAGGTAAATGTGAACACTGTAGTCACGAAGAAAAAGAGAATCAATAATTAGGATTCTAATAAATCTTTTATTTCTTGCTTACTAAGTTCACGATACTCACCGGTTTGTAATTTACCAAGAGAAAGTTTCCCAATACTTTCTCTTTTTAGTTTAATTACATCGTGATTAACGGCTTGAAACATTTTCTTAACTACGTGATTTAATCCGACATTTATCGTTATCTCTACCATATCGATATTTCTTTCTTCATCGTGTTTCTTTATCTTTAGTCGGCTAGGGACAACTAATGTCCCATCTATCATAACTCCATCTTTTAAACTATGATATTCACTCATCGTTAAATGTCCCCTAATCTTCGCCATATAAGTTTTACTTATCCCCTTAGATGGATGCTGCAATTTATTTGCTAGCTCCCCATCATTGGTAAGGATTAACAATCCTGTCGTATCATAATCTAGTCTTCCTACCGGATAAATCCGCGCGTTCGTATCAATTAACTCTGTTACAACTTTTCTTCCCTTATCATCACTAACAGCACAAATATATCCTCTTGGTTTATTCAGCAAATAATATTCTTTTTTTTCTTGGGCAATAACTTCATCCATTACCATCACTACATCATTATTATCAACTTTATAACCTAACTCCGTAATTACCTCACCATTAACTTTAACTTTCCCCTGTTTAATTAATTCTTCGGCTTTTCTTCTTGAGGTAACTCCCGCATTAGCAATAACTTTTTGTAAACGTTCCATCTAAACCACCACTTAAATTATACACTACTTTAATTCATTAAAAAAGAACTAGTTTTCTTTAACTGTTCCTGAAAGACCAATACTTAACTTAATCTTTTTATCAATTATATCTGTTCCTGTCTCCTGATTATCGGCATCTTTGTCTGAAACCCAAACTCTAATAGTATGCGTTTCAGCATGATTTTTGGCATCATTAGCAGTTATTTCTCCAGTTTTTAAAATATAATGCGAATTATTATCACTGCTTAAATTAGACAAATAAGTCACCTGTTCGTTATCATATTGTACTTTAATATATTTCGCATCCAAGGGTTCGCCATCAGTGACACTATCACTATAAATGGTTATTGTATAATTCATTGGTAATGATCCGGTATTTGTTAAAGTAAAAGTAAACTTATTGTTCTCTACCTTAGCTGCCTCATCATCTGACATCGGAGTTAATTCACTAGAAATGGCCCCGTTTCCTGTAAACGTTGCACTGAGTGTTCCCGCCGTTAACGTTTGCGTTTCGCTTTTTTTGGTATCCGTAAACATTGCCATTGAGGCCCCAATTAATAAAATCGCAATTAATAAGATTGATAATAGAATAATCGTCGTTTGTCTTTTAAATATTCCTGTATAATTCACTATTATCACCTACTTTACTATAAATCTAACATAATAATAACATTTTTAAGAAGGAAAAACAAGTGAAATACTAAATTATAAGAAAAATAGCTTTACAACGACAAAACTTGCCAAAATACCCACACAATCAGCAAAAAGCCCTACTCCCAAAGAATACCTCCGGAGTTTGACAGTTAGTGATTTTAAAAATACGTAATTTTCCCTTTTGCATAAAGGGTTTTATTATGTCAAGTTT
>CANQMM010000037.1 GCA_947624955.1 uncultured Bacilli bacterium
CAAAAAAACTCTCATTTTTCCCTTTATTTATGGGACTTTATGAGAGTTTTTATTATTAGCAACTGACAAACGCAAGAGTATATCACATCAAGAAAAAATGTAGAATACTCTACATTAGAATTTAACACTTACATTTTCTCTTTCTTCTTTATCAATTTCATAGAAGACTTCCGTTTTAAACTTAAATAATGAAGCAACTATATTTCCGGGAAACATCTGTACTTTATTATTATATTGTAAAACTGTATCATTATAAAATTGTCTTGCTGTCGCGATTTTATTTTCCGTATCTTTTAAATCTTCTTGTAATGATAAGAAATTAGTATTGGCTTTTAAATCGGGATAAGCTTCCGCTAAGGCAAATAATTTATTAATGGCCTTTGATAATTCGCCATTGGCTTTCATTTCTTCTTCCGGCGTACTCGCTGTTAAGAAAGTATTTCTTGCTTTAACGACATTCTCTAATGTCTCCGATTCGTGTTTCGCATATCCTTTAACTGTTTCTACTAAATTAGGAATTAAATCAAATCTTCTTTTCAATTGTACATCAATCTGTGCCCATTGATCTTTCACCCTATTTCTTAAAGAAACTAAACTATTATAAGTAACTACACCAAATACTAAAATTACCAAAATTACTACTATTGCAATAATCATCTTATATCCTCCTTATAAAAATATATTACCATAATTTCCTAATTAAAACAATCTTTTCATACATATACTTTATTGGTGATCATATGTCTTTATTTTTTACCGGTATTCTTATCGGTATCGTTAGCTTAATCCCTGGAATTAGCGGCGGTACTATCATCTTACTTCGTAATGAATATTTGGAAATTTCTGAGATAATTACCCATTACAAACAAAATAAATTAAAGTTATTAACGCTTATTTCGGGAGTTATTATTGGGGCTTTACTATTTGCAAAAATTGTTGAACTATTATTTACTTATATTCCAACTCAAACGATGATGTTCTTTTTCGGTCTACTCCTTTTTTCTACTGCTCCCCTCATCAAAAAAGAGGTTCACGAGATAAGACCTGTTATCTTTGCCATCGGTTGCTTAACGATACTTTTCTTAGCTATTCTTGTGCCGACCTCGCCTAAAATTATCCATAGCTATCCGCGTTTAACTATCACTTTCTTATTTATCTTTAGTTTATGTGGAGCTTTAGATGGCTTTATCACCATCCTACCGGGTGTCTCCGGCAGTATGGTAATGATGATCCTCGGTCCCTACTATCTATACAAATCGTATCTTGCTCACCTTTCTCTAGCCAATATTACTTTTCTCATCCCCCTCTTACTTTATTTTATTGGTGATTTACTAGGTATCTATCTAGGTTCCCACCTTTCTTTATATTTATTAGAAAAACATCGCTCCCTCACTATCAGTCTAACTCTCGGTTTTGTCATTATGAGTTTATTTCTTATTTTACCAATTACTAATCTTACGACAGTTAACACTATTTTGACATCGATTATGGCTTTAATCATTAGTTACATCATCAGCGAAACTATCGCCATTTTAAGTCATCAACAAAATTTAGATTAGTTAAATTTTGTCAATTTTGCCAAAATATGTGTATTTTATACACAATGTATATTATACTAAAATAGAGCACAGCCAAAACTCTCGATTAGTAAAAGGAGTGGTTTTATGGCAAAATTTGTCTTTGTTACTGGTGGTGTATGTTCCGGACTCGGTAAAGGTATAACCGCCTCGAGCATTGCTTTATTACTCAAAGCTAAAGGTTATAAAGTATTTATGCAAAAATTTGACCCTTATATGAACGTCGACCCCGGTACAATGTCCCCTATTCAACACGGGGAAGTATTTGTAACTTATGACGGTTGTGAAACTGACTTAGATTTAGGACACTATGAAAGATTTATCGATGAAGAACTAAATTATACTTCCAATATTACTAACGGTAAAATCTATTCTAGTGTTATCGAAAAAGAAAGAAAAGGCGACTTTTTAGGAGCTACTATCCAAATAGTTCCCCATATTTCTAATGAAATTAAAAATAAAATTTACGAAGCAGCTTCTAGTAGCGGTGCCGATATCGTCATTACGGAAATTGGTGGGACCGTCGGTGATATCGAATCGGCAGTTATGATGGAAACCTTACGTCAATTTAGAGCTGAACAAGGTCTAGAAAATACCCTTTTCGTTCATACTACTTTAATTCCTTATTTATTTGGTTCCAATGAATTGAAAACAAAACCCACCCAAAATAGTATTATCGAATTAAGAAGACTCGGTATTCAACCAGATATTCTCGTAACAAGAGCTCCTGTCCCTTTAACTGACCACGTTAAAGAAAAACTTGCTTTATTTGGCAGTATTCCCGAACAGAATATTATTGAAGCTGTCGATGTCCAAAATATTTATCAAATTCCGATTAATTTCCATAATCAACACATCGAAGATATCATCTTGCAACAATTTGGTTTAAAAATAACTAAGAGTAATTTAGATTATTGGTATCAACTAATTGATACTGTCGATAACCTTCAAGACGAAATCGAAATCGCCCTAGTTGGCAAATATACCGAATTAGAAGATGCTTATCTTTCTGTTAAGGAAGCTTTAAAACACGCCGGTTATAAATTTAATACGAAAATTAAAATCAATTGGGTAAATTCCGAATTACTTGAAAAAGACAAAACGAATATCCAAGAAATTTTTCAAAATACTAAAGGTATCTTAGTTCCCGGTGGCTTTGGTTCTCGGGGTATTGAAGGCAAAATTAAAGCCGCGAACTATGCGCGGGTTCACAACATCCCTTATCTTGGCATATGTCTTGGTATGCAAGTCGCTGTTATCGAATTTGCAAGAAACGTCTGCAAACTCAAAGAAGCGACCTCTCGTGAGTTCAATCCGCTAACTACTGAGCCGATTATCGACCTGATGGCTGACCAAAAATCGATTGTCAATATGGGTGGTACACTACGTTTGGGTAACTACGAATGTACAATTACTAAAGGTACGAAAACTTATGCCGCTTACCAACAAGAAACGATTTATGAAAGACATCGGCATCGTTATGAATTTAATAATAAATATAAAGACTTACTCGCTAGTAAAGGTCTTCTATTTACCGGAATTAATACTCCAAGTAACTTGGTAGAAATTATCGAGTTAAAAAATCACCCTTACTTCGTTGCTTGTCAATTTCATCCAGAATTTAAATCCCGTCCTACTAGACCGCATCCCCTATTTGCTTCCTTCATTGCCGCGGCCATCAAATATGCTAAAAGCCAGAAATAACTCTGGCTTTTTTATATTAACTCTTTTATTTGTTCGACCTTATTTAGTTTTTCCCAACTATATTCATTATTGCCAAAATGCCCATAACTAGCTGTTCTACCAAATATCGGCTTTCTTAAATTCAATTCTTCCAAAATATTTCTTGGTCGAAAATCGAAGACTTGATTGACTATTGCTAATATCTTCTCATCGCTTATTTTGCCTGTGCCAAAAGTATCGATATTGATTGAAACTGGTTCTTCAACGCCGATAGCATAAGCAACTTGAATTTGGCATTTATCACAAACACCACTAGCTACTAAGTTTTTAGCAACATACCTTGCGTAGTAAGCGCCGCTTCTATCCACTTTAGTCGCATCTTTCCCGGAGAATGCTCCGCCACCGTGGGGCGCATAACCACCATATGTATCGACGATAATTTTCCGGCCTGTAAGACCACTATCACCGATTGGTCCCCCAATTACAAAATTCCCTGTCGGATTGACTAATATTTTTACCTCGTCATTTAAATATTGTTCAGGTATTACTACTTTAATGACCTTTTCGATTAAATCTTCTCTAATTTTATTAATGTCTACGCCCTCATCGTGTTGCGTTGAAATTAAGATGGTATCAATTCCTTTTAATTTCCCCTCTTCATACTTAACTGTTACTTGGGCTTTCCCATCCGGTCTTAAATAAGCAATCATCCCCTCTTTTCTTACTTTAGCAAGCTGTTTGGTTAATTCGTGGGCAAAGTAAATGGCGGCCGGCATTAGGCAGCTTTCAATTTCTAAAGTAGCATAACCAAACATCATTCCTTGGTCACCTGCCCCCATTCTATCGACTCCTAAAGCAATATCGGCACTTTGCTTACTAATATCTAATATAATATTGATGTTATTCCCGTTAAATCCTAACTCATCATTATCATAACCGATTTCACAAATTTTCTTTCTAACGATACTTTCGATATCTACCTCGGCGGTACTAGTTATTTCTCCCATAACCATTACATTCTTTTTACCCGCACATACCTCACAAGCCACCCGGGCATTCGGATCCTTCTTTAAGTACGCATCGAGTACCGCATCGCTGATTTGGTCGCATAACTTATCAGGATGTCCTTCCGTTACCGATTCTGATGTAAACAAATTATTTTTCATTATCTTTCCTCCTTTTTTATACCTTAAAAAAACACTATGGCTTACCCCTAGTGTTGAGTAGCCTTATCTTTCGGTTAAATACCGCAGGATTTAGCACCTAACTTTTTAGGTTGCCGGATTTCAATGGGCCTGTTCCCTCCATCACTCTCAATAAGGTATAATTCTAATAATTTGTACTATCATTATCTCTAATACTTAAATAAAAGTCAATACTCTTAACTTTGATTGACACTATCCTAACAGCATCGTTTCCTTATAAAAATTATTCGGCTTTATTTTGCGTTTCTCTTCTAATCTTTGGATATTTCCCCAAGCATAGTAGAAATTTTCTCGAGCTTGTCTATCGATCATATTTTGATGCTTACTTTTAGCAAATTTATTAATTCGTAATAGGAATAATAATAAATTCTTTTTCTCTTCTTCATCTAATTGTTCATAAAAACTTGTAAAGAAATCTTTCTGAAAATAACTTGTCACTAAATCCCGATTACAAACCTTCTCATAAACCCGCTGTAATCTTTTGAGATAATCTTCCGCAAAAGCATAGTTATTATCCCAAGTATAAAAATATTTAATCCCTCTTTCATTATATTCTTTGACTTTTCCCGGTTCATTAAAACTTTCACTAACTAATATAGCCATACATCTTTCTAAAGCTTCTTTAATAAATATTTCGCTAATATCCGTATAACTTCCTTCGTGAGATTTACCCACTAATAAAAGTAAACTAATCAATATATTGTTATTTAACCCTCCTAGGTACCATACTCCATCTTGAAAATCATTCCTATCAGCTATTACTACTTCTGTAATTTTATCGATCTCTTTAGCTAAAGACTCATTTAGATCACTAGGTAAATAAGTACAAATCATCATTAAATATTCATTCATTAATAAAATTAATTCGGCATTATTAATTCTTTCACTTAATCTTCCTAAAGCTTCTCCAACCACATCTATCCCTCATAACTATTATAAGAATACCACAACTTTCAATAGAAAAAAAGAATTAACTCCTGTTAACTCTTCCTTATTTACTTTCTTTTTCTTCTTTTTTAAGTACTTCTTCATTCTTGTAATATCCACATTTACTACATACTCTATGTGGTTTAATAACTGCTCCACATTTAGGACATTTAGTTAAAGTACTAGCTTCTTTTTTCAAATGTGTACGACGCATTCTTTTTTTAGTTTTACTTGTTCTTCTAAAAGGAACTGCCATAATATCACTCCTTCCCTTCTTTAAGTAAGTCGAGTAAAGGTTCTAACCTTGGATCAACTTTTTTAGCTTCTTGGCTAACAAATTCCCAACCGTCACCATGTAATGAAATATCTTCACCATCTCTTTTAGTTACTCTAATCGGGACTTCCAATACAATATTTTGCCACAAAATACTCATAATATCAAGTGTATTTTGTGGATTTTTAATAGTTAATTCATCATTATCTGTTAAATTTTCCTTAATTACGATATCTAAAGGATACTCTATCTCGGAAGCATCGATCGCATCTAGTAAAATCATCTTCCCCGTTAGATGGACATCCATCATTACCTCATCCGCAGCATCGATATATATTTTCCCTTTCGCAAATGTATCTTCAAGTCTTTGAATTCCCCTCTTTTTTAAATCTTCTTCCGGAAAATGCACTTCCTCATTGATTTCTAAACCTTCTTCGGGAATATTTACTAAGTCGATAATCATTGTATCCCTCCTCTAAATAATTATATTACTTTCTTCTACATAACCTTTTACTTTTATCGTTGCTCGTCCATTTTGTATTTCAATTTCGACATCCTCATAGTTAGTATAGTTATGACGGTTACTTATCGGCGTATTAGTTAACTGATTTAAAATATAAAACTGATTTGAATTATCATAAACCCCAATATATCTTCCGACAAATATTATCTTATTAAAGACGCTATCATTTAATACTCTAGCTCCCTGATAATTATATAATACTTGTTTACCACTACCATTTAACGCAATAAAATATTGTTCATTATAATCGACGATCTCATTACTCAAACTACCATATAATACTGCGCCACTCCTATCAATAATACTCCAATTGCCATCTCTACTAGCAACAAATTTATCATTGACTATCATCCCGTTAGCTTGATTGATGTTATTAATTAACCCGATAAAATCATAACTTGGTTCAATAAGTAATTCCGCTTTTTCCGCAGTCAAAGATAATATTCCCCATTTACCATCTTTTTTAACGATAAATAAGCCATCTTCAATCCCTACCGTATAATTTTTCACGGCTTCATAACGGGCAACTTCCGTTCCTAAAACCATATTATATAAAATAATCGGTGATTCCCGGTAGTATTCTTCATTAGTTAAAGCATCGACTAAAAAGACATAAGTTCCGGCTACATAAGGTAATTCATTAATCTCCCCATCATCATAATAGTTTAGTTGATAGTTACTATCATCGACCGTCTCATAAGCTAGTCCGCAATAAACGGCTCCTTCTTGGCAAGTATATGTTCCATAGAAATTATCACCATCGATTAAATCGACAGTTAGATTTGGACTGGCATTATTTTCGGGATTTTCTTCTTTGCTCGGCTTCCCTAATCCTAGACTTTTCCCAACAACTCCTAAGATTAAACCGATACTACATACACTAAGTAAAACTACAATGAAAATTAATTCCCCCTTTTTATTCCTACTCATCGCCATCCTCACTTTCTACTGCTAAAGAATATGTACTATAATTACCATCCGTTTGTAAGATATCTAACCATTCTAAGCCATTAGCGGTACTAAATTTAAATACCGGTTTAGGACTATCAAAATAATCACTACTATTTAGTTGGTAACCTTCTTGATTACCGGCGCTTTCCCCGGTATATAGAGAATAAACATAGACTTTACCACTCTTTACGCCGCCAAAGAATTTACTACCTACATTAATGAATTCGAATTCCTCATCGACTACTGAACTTCCGCCACGTTTATAGAGTTTTACTTTATTACCACTTTGAATAATTACATAGTCATTGACCATACCCATAATTTTTCCAGGATAATTACCTTCTTGATTACCTTTATTATCTAAAATACTCCACGTACTACCTTCTTTAACGGCAACAGCACTAGTACTAATCTGCTCCATGGCATCATATTTAAAGGCATAAACACCGGTCGCATTAGTAAGACTGATACTGATCATTCCATATTTTCCGGATGTATTCTCCGCCATAACCCGAAAATCGGCACTAGTTACGTGACTTAATTCTCCATTATTATCACTAGTATGACTATTTACACTCCGATAAGTACTCATTATTTTACTCGTACTTAAATTATATAGATTAATTACTTTAGTACTACCACTACTTAGTAAAGGTGAATCATCAATAAAGACAAAACGATTATTAATTATCGGAATGACCGCATTTCTTTGCCCACTATAACTATAGTTATCTTCATAAACTGTATCACTAGCTACCTTACAAGTACTAACATTATCTTTCGTTAAATCATTTAAATTATTACAAGCATAAGTGCCTAATAATTTAGTTTTCGCTTCATCTTCGTAGAAATATAATTTACCCCCATAGTAACTATAATAACTTAACTTTTCACTCAACTTACTATCGCGGATATCGACCTCGATTTCATCACTTTCTTGATCATTAATAACCTCAACTTTTATCGTATTCCCATCTTTACTTAATTTAAAACTAATCTTTTCTTCGACTTTATTACCTTCGGCATTATAGACTTTCTGCCCTACATAATCATTAGAATATAACTTAATTCCTTCTTCATAATACTTAACTAAATCATAATTCATCAAATACAGTCTATTGTTATTAACATATGCTAAGTAATCATCTTCCAACGTGATAAAATCATCTTGCTTATCGACAAGTACTTTCCCACTACTATTTAATAATTTATAACTGCGATATTCTTGGGTAACGATATATTCATCATTATAGTTTTTAATTTCGCCTGTAATCCCTTTAACCAATTCTTTGCCTGTTAGATCGACTAATCCATAAGTATCATTTTTCTTAAATACTAAACTATTCTTCCCACTAATATATCCTAAATAATCATAATTAAAATCGATTCTTACTTGGGCTTTACTCCCAATTTCGTAAAGACCATATTGCTTATTTAAATTTTCGACTATGGCATAACTCTTATCTTCATAACTGAAATCTTTAACTAGTTTAAATTTATCGATAGTGCTCTTATTCTGAATATCATAAAGTGTAATGGTGTCTTCACCTTCAGCATTATCAAAAATAAATACATAATTATTTTCAAATATTCTACTACGTATAGTAATCGGTTGCCCATTTTCATAAACATTACTTACTATGTCAAAGTTATCTTCATCACTACTAAAAGCTACATAACAAAGTTTTTCACTCTTATTGACACAATCGTAAGTCCCGACTTCTTTACCGGTACTACTTAATAAAGTTAAAACCCCATCTTCATAAATATAATTATCTTCCGCAATGACAATACTATCTTGGGTATCGCCCTTTTCTTTAGTTTCATTATTATCTGAAGGATCATCATCCTTTATTATTAAATATACGGTTAAAACCCCGATAAATAATAGCATAACTACTACTAAAGTAATTAATAATATCTTATTTTTCTTATTTAAATTCTGCCACCATCTTTTGAGTTTATCCATCTTAGTCAATTTTTCTTCTTCCAAAGCTTTATACATTTCATCATTTTGCTCTTCTCTTGACTCCGTTACTACTATAGGGCTTTCCGTTTCGGTATTAATTAAATCGGTTAAATTATCTACTTGCACCGTTTTATCTAAATCATTATTCTCATTCATTAAAGACACCTCTTTATTATTACTAATTATATCATGAATATTCCGCCTTGTCATTTACTAATTTATCATCCACAATATACCGTTAATTTTTATTTGGAATTCCGTTTTTATAAAAAAACTGCAATAAGTTTGTTTATAATAATATTTGTTTCTTTGC
>CANQMM010000038.1 GCA_947624955.1 uncultured Bacilli bacterium
AGATGAAATTCCATAAAAAATCAAGTATTTATGCTACTTGAAGAACTATTTTTTATAAATATGTGATAAACTCGGGGTATTTAATTATTCAATAAGATTATTAATTATTCCAACTCTAGTAATTAGTGTTATTCATTATATTTTAACAACGATAATGCTCAATAAAAGAAGTAAGGTAGTTTATTAAAAAGACATTGTATTATTTTGGAAGATAAAGTATAATTATCTTTAGAATAGGGAGTGTTAGTGTGAAGATAATGTTACTTGATAAAGCCCAAATTATCAATTTAATATTACCTAATGAAGTATACGGTAATTATTGGATTACTAATGCTCATAAAGAGAATCTAGTTAATATTGAAGCTATTGATGGAAGGTGGCTAATTAAAAGTAATAGTGATGTTAAAGTTTGTAAAGATAGTAATGTTTATGATAATTTAGAGATTACTGATGGCTTAGTTATTACTTTAAGAAATTTAGAGAGTAATGAAGATTATGAAGTATATTGTACTTTAGTATATGATAATCAAGCTCTAGCTTTAAAGTATAATTTTAATGAAGCATTTACTTTTTATATTGGGAATAATAACGCTAGTAAAGAGGGGAATGTTTTTGCTAACTGGGTAAGTTATGATAATGAAGATATGGCTTATAATCAAATACAGATAAGTTATGGTAAAGGAAAATTATTTTTAAAGAATTTAAATACCAAAGTTAAATTATATGTTAATAATAGTTTATTTAATGAGGGATATATCGAAAATGGGGATGTAGTATTTATTCTAGGATTTAGGTTTAGTATTATTAGAGATATATTTCTATTAATTAATCCTTCTTATTTAATTAAGTATGATACTTCTAAGTTTACGGTAGCTCAAAAACCACAATTAGATTATGACGCCATAGAAGAAAGCCCGGATAGTTATGTCGAAGTTTTTGACAGGAAGGATTATTTTTTAAGACCACCGAGATTTAGTGAACGGGTAGAAAAGAAAACGATTACAATTGATCCACCACCTAATGAGTTTAAGGATGAGTCATTACCAGCGATTTTAACAATGGGACCAATGGTTATTATGGGGATGAGTTCTTGTGTAACCGGTGTCTTAGCCTTCTTAAGAGTAATGAATGGGGAGACGACTTGGAAAGATTCGATTGGTTCAATTATGACGGCTTTTGCAATGATGGCAGCGATGATCGTGTTTCCTTCAATTACCAAAGCTTATAATAAACATTCTAAACAGAAAAAAGAAAAACAAAGAAGAAAATTATATGGAAAGTATTTAGAAGAAAAGAAAAAAGAAATTCAAGATGAAATGCATAATCAAGCAAGAATTCTTACCGATACCAATGTCTCTTTAAATAATGTGGCAGATATTATTGCTTATAAGAAAAGAAATCTTTGGGAAAGATTACCGGAACATCCGGACTTTCTAGAATTAAGATTAGGGATTGGTTCGATTCCGCCCAAAATAGATTTAAAAAGTCCGGAAGAACATTTTACTTTAGAAGAAGATGTCATGAAAGAGAAAATATATCAATTACAAGATGAAATTAAATTACTAGAAAATGTTCCGGTAACGATATCTTTAAAAGATAAGTATATTTCCGCTATTATCGGGAATATGGGGTTAAATCGTAAATTTATTGAAGGATTAATATTACAATGTGTGACTTATCATAGTTGGTTAAATTTAAAAATAGTTATTTTAACTAATGAAGAGAATGCTAAATTATGGGAAAAGTATAAGAATTTACCATATTGTTGGGATAATGAGAAGACGATTAGATTTTTTGGAACTAATACAGATGATAATACGAAGATATCTAACTATTTGGAAGAAGAATTAACTAAGAGAAAGCAAGCATTTCAAGATAATCAAAATAAGAAGATAACATTTAGTACGATATATTTGATTATTAGTGATGATGTCGAGGGGACAAGAAATGTCCCAATCTTAGATGAGGTTATGAGTAGTAATGAATTCTATGGATTTAGTATTTTATTTGCGACGAATAAATTAAATAGTTTATCGAATGATGTATCGACATTTATTAATATTTCCCAAACTGATGGGGGAATGTTTGAAAATGAATTAGTATCAAATCGAAAAGTAGCATTTAAACCAGATTATATTAATTTTGATATTGAACCATTACTCTATACAGTAGCTAATATTCCTATCGATTTAAATGAAGGCAAGTATGAATTACCAACGATTTATTCTTTCCTTGAAATGTACAATGTTAGTAATGTCAATCAGTTAAATTCCTTTAATAGATGGAAGAATAATGATCCAACTAAATCGTTAGCAGTACCGGTAGGGGTTAATCAAAGTGGCGATTTATTTAAATTAGATTTACACGAGAAGTTTCACGGACCACACGGATTAATCGCGGGGATGACGGGTAGTGGTAAATCCGAGTTTATTATTACTTATATTCTATCGATGGCAGTTAATTTTCATCCGGATGATGTCAATTTCGTTTTAATTGATTACAAAGGTGGCGGTTTAGCTGGAGCTTTTGAGAATAAAGAAACGGGTATGAGTTTGCCGCATCTAGCCGGAACGATTACCAACTTAGATGTGGGTGAAATCAACCGCAGCTTATCTTCCTTACAAAGTGAACTTAAAAGAAGACAGAAAGTATTTAATGAAGCTAGAGATTTAACGGGAGAAAGTACGATAGATATCTATAAATATCAAAAACTTTATAAAGAAGGTAAAGTTAAAGAACCAGTTAGTCATCTATTTATAATTAGTGATGAATTTGCGGAGTTGAAAGTTCAACAGCCAGAATTTATGGACGAGTTAATTTCGACAGCGAGAATAGGACGTAGTTTAGGAGTCCATCTAATATTAGCGACTCAAAAACCAAATGGGGTAGTAGATGATCAGATTTGGTCAAACTCTAAGTTTAGGGTATGTTTAAAAGTTCAAGATAAAGCGGATAGTAATGATATGATTAAATCACCAGATGCGGCGATGTTAAAAGAAACGGGAAGATTTTATTTACAAGTTGGGTATAACGAATTCTTTGCATTAGGGCAATCAGCTTGGTGTGGAGCCCCTTATTATGAAAGTGATAAAAGAAAGAAAAAAATCGATAACTCCATCGACTTTATCGATAATATCGGGTTACATATCAAAGATGTAGAAAGCAATAAAAATAATGATATGGGAGTTCGGAAGGGCGAAGAATTACCTAATGTTTTATATTATTTAATCGAGACAGCAAGAATGGATAATGCGAAAGCAAGAAAGTTATGGTTACCAAGAATTCCAGAATACATCTATGTCGATAATTTAAAGACGAAGTATAATTATGAGAAAGTAAATTTCTTTATCAATCCAATATTAGGAGAATATGATGCGCCGAATAGACAACAACAAGGTTTATTAACTATTCCATTTAGTAATTTGGGAAATACTTTAGTATATGGGATGGTTGGCAGTGGTAAAGATGATCTAGTTAGTACAGTAGTTTATTCTTTAATTACGACTTATTCGGTTGAGGAAATAAATATCTATATTTTAGATTTTGGGGCGGAGACTTTAAGATTATATAAGAGTGCTCCCCAAATTGGCGGGTTAGTTTTCTCAACAGAGAAAGACCGAGTAGCTAACTTATTTAAATTAATTAGAAAGATTATTGATAATAGAAAGAAATTATTTGTCGAATATAATGGTAGTTATGATAGTTATATTAAAAATAGTAATAATACCTTACCGAGTATCTTATTAATTATCAATAATTATGAAGCATTTAATGACTCTTATGGTCAAGAACATTTTGAGAATTTAGTAGCTATTACCAGAGAGGGAGTTAAATACGGGGTTTATGTTTTAATTACCGTCAATAGTCCAACAGGTATTAGGAGTAAGTTAAGTCAAAACTTTGGTAATCAATTTACTTTACAATTAAATGATGATTATGATTATCGGAGTATTGTCGGAAGAACGGAAATCTATCCTTCCAAGATTATGGGTAGAGGATTAGTGAAGTTAGATGAAGTATATGAATTTCAGACGGCTTATCCGGATGAGAAAAGTAACATCAGTGAAAAGATTAGGAAAGTTTGTGAACAGTTAAATAAAATGTATACGAAATCAGCTACAAGAATTCCGGAATTACCTAGTAAAGTATCAACATTATTTGTTAAAGGCGAATTTGAGGGCTTAGCTAAAGTACCGATCGGTATCGAAAAAGATTCATTAAATGTAAGAACTATCGATATTAAGAATCAAATAGCGACCCTTATTAGTTCTTTAAGGATTGATAATACGAAGAAAATGTTAGCTAGTTTGTTATATGAGATAACTACTTTGAAAAGAAAAGTCGTATTTGTATTTGATGCTGAAAGATTATTAAAAGATGAAAAAGTGACAAGTTATTGTAAATATTACAATACTTCGTTAGAAAAGAATTTAGCAACATTTGGATCAGTTGTCGATCAATTAAATGATATTTATACGAAGAGTGATTTTGATATCGAATCGATTATTAATTATGAAGATATCGTTTGTGTTTTTGTGGGAATAGAGAAACTTAAAACAATTCTTGGGGATAAGTTTAATACGCTATTTGTCGATAAAATTGAAGCATCGAAAAAACTCCAAAAGTTCAATTATATCTTTGTTGATACAGTTGACGTCTTCAAAAAAATGGAGTATGATTTATGGTATAAGAGTGTAGTGAATAGTTCAAGGGGTATTTGGATTGGCAATGGCATAGCTGAACAGAATTTATTCCGCTTGACAGTTAGCTCAAGGAATTTGCAAAATGTTCTACCTGATGGGTTTGGTTATGACATTGTAAGTGGTAATCCTTGTTTAGTTAAACTGATTGAAGTTTACGAACAAGAGGATGAATATGATACTCTTTAGTAAAGAGCAAATTTCCCAGTTAATAAGAAGACTATTGAAATTATATTCTTATTAAATAAAGATGATAATGAGTAGGAGGTGAAAAAGATGAGTGGAGATTTACTAGAAATGGAAACAAGAGAAATCGGTGTAATGGCAGAAGATATAGTAGCAAATGCTAAAAGATATATGGAACAAGTTAAAGAAATCCAAGCTGAAGTAGGAAGACTTGGTACGCACTGGACAGGTGATGCTTTCGATGGATTCAAAAGTTCATTTGATACTAGTTATGCCCATTGCGAAGAACTATATAATGCTTTAGAAGGTATAGCAAGAAATTTAGCTGATATCGGTGAACAAGGTGCCGAAACTGAAGCTAAGATGATGGATATTATGAATAGCTAGAAATAGTTTAGAAAGGATGAATATAATGAGTAAGTTTACTATTAATTATGAAGCCGCAATGACTTCAGCAAATAATATAGAGTCAGCAAGAGCGCAAGTATCAAGTAACTTCAATGCGATGAAAGACGAAGTAAATAGTAAAATTGGTACATCAGTATGGAGTGGTGTAAGAGCAAATGAATTTAAAAATAAATGGAATGAATTTGCTAGTAACTTCGATGTATGTTTAAATCAATTAGCTAACGTCAGAGAAAAAGTTGAAGCAGCGCATGAAGCTTACTTACAACTTGACCAAGGTTAAAATAATATTGCAGAAATGCAATATTTTGTAAAAAGAAGAAGTGAGAATTCCTTCTTTTTACAAAGTATATAGGAAGGAGTGGCAATGATGATTAATTCGAAAGACCAAATTATTAATCCTGAAAGAATTGCAAGTAATCTAGATAAAACATTAGGGGCAGCGATTAAACAATTAGAAAATGCAATTAAGGAATTAGATGCAGCGATGGATTGTTGTAATGATGAGGTTGTACTTGTTAAAGGGGTTAATAACTTTCCAGGAAAAATTAATGAAGTTAGAGAAAAAGTAATTACGCAAAAATCAAATATTATATATGTTAAAGATGCAATCTATAAGAAAGCATTAGAAGTAAAAAATCAAGAAGAAATAGAATATCAAAAATATTTGGATGCGAAAGAACAAGAAGCAGCTGGAGGTGTGAGTGGCGTATGAGCGAGATAACGAGATTTGATGGTAGTAAATTTTATAAAGCAATCGATCATTTGGAAACAGCCACTGCTTATATTAAATCTTCAGAAGATTTAATTAATTCTTATAAAAATAATTATGTAGATAGACGAGTTAGAGATGTAGCTAACGCGTTACTTACGCAATCATTAGCCACTTCAACAATTGTAAGAATGGATGTTCAAAAAGTTACGGGGGATTTTGAAAGTGGTTATAAAGTAATGAGTGACTTTCAAAATTCCGATATTAATAATTTTACAGGTGCTACTGCTTATACTACGGATATAGCTCGCTTAGATGCCCTTGTAGCAAATAATGCCGAAGTTGCTGAAGGTGAAACTGATGATAGTGAGACAGGAGCAGTTGAGGTTCAAGATGGTTCTGGTTCTTGGCTAGTTAGTTTATGGAATGGATTTAAAAATGCTATTAAGAAGACTTTCGCAACTATGGTAAATGCATTTGTGGCCGTTATTCAAGGTATTTTAAGTGCTATTGAAGCAGTTATTGATGCGGTTATTTTAGTTGGCGGTTTAGCTGGTGGCTTAATATGTAGTGCTTTAAATTTCTTCGGAGCCAATATCGATATGGATGCTTATAAGAATGGACTTATGAATATTGTCGGATTCGATGCTATCGGTAAATTAAGAGGATGGTTTGATAGTACTGGTGCCGGTAAATGGATGAATGAAAATAGTTGGATTGCGGGATCTTTCTTTGAAAGATTAGTTGTCAGTTCAGGTAAGTGGGCTGCTATTGTTGCTACTGGTGCGGTAATCACAGTTTTCACTGGTGGTATAGCAACTGGGCCTTATATTATGGCAATTGCTGGCGCAGTTGGTGTCGGCGAAGGTGCGCAAAGTGCTTGGAGTAATGGTGGATCATTTGGTGAAGGTATATTGGCGGCTTTAATTAACGGCGGACTTAACGCAGGTATGGGTTACTTATTTGGCCGCGGAATTACAATTAGTTCGGGTGCGGCTGCCTCTGGTGCAGAAGGAGCAATGTCTTCTTGTACCAGTCTAGTACCGACTAGTGCAGGGGCTTTAGTCCCTGTTGGAGCACCTTATGTTGGGGCTGCGGGAAGTGCTGTTGAAAGTGCAATGATGTCAGTGATGTTCCCAGGTTTATTCCCAAAATTAGCTTTATATGGCGCTGATGCTTTGAAGAGTCAGATATTAGATGGCAATAAGACTACTGAACCAGAATTAGAAAATCCTAATCCAGTACAACAACCAGATACTAATCCTTCACAAAATAATCCCATTATTGATGAAAATCAGTTACCTACTGATAATGGTCAAATGGATAATCAGGGAGTTGTCGATGAAACACCTAGTCAAACGGGAGGTCAAACATCTAGTTCTTCTGGAGGTGGCGGCGGTGGTAGTGTATCTCGACCATCATCGTCAGGCAGTGCTGGCGGTGTAGCCGCTGGAGCGGCAGGAGCAGCAGGTATAGGTAGTCAAGATAAGGATGATACAAATTCCGATGAAGAGAAAAAAGACGATGTACCAACAGAAGAAATACCTAGTGAAGAAGATAATAAAGATGATTTAATACATTCAGATACTACTGGTTGGGATAGATATCAAGAAGCTTTGGAAGAAAGAGTATCGGATATGTATAAAAATGATCCAGAAGCTTTAAAACAACAATTACGTGATTATGGCTATACTGAAGAACAAGTTGAAAAGATAATGAGTGATGAAAGAATAGCTAAAGAAGCAGTATTTAGAGAAGAACACGCTAATCGTATTGAGCAGATGATCGATATTCACGATAAATATCAAAATAATAAAGAAGCTTTAATCGAACAATTAAAAGGTTATGATTATACAGATAGTGAAATAGAAGTCATTATGAAAGATGAAAAATTAGTAAGAGAAGCAGTTACTAATGGGGAATTAAGAGAAAACTTTAATATTGATGAAGAGACTTTCGATAGAGTAATTGAAATTAATGATATGTATTATAATGATCCGGATGCTTTAAAAGATTTATTAAAGAGTTATGATTTCTCAGATCGAGAAATAGAGCATTTATTAGAAGATCGGGAAATGATGCAAGAAGCAATTCTAGCTTATGAAGATCGAAAGAAATTTGAAGATTTATTAGAGAATGTTGAAGTACCAAATGAACCTGCACCACCTGAAGAAATGGTTGGTTCGCAAGTAAATGAAGATGGTTCAGTAACTTATTATGAGAGTGGAGAACAAAGCGAGGGCAAGACACTAGAAGAGTTGCTAGCGGAAGATGGATTTACTTTAAAGGATAATTCCGAAAGTAATAATCAAATGCCAGAACAAAGTAATCCAGGAAATGGAACAACTAGTGAAAGTGGTAACACAACAACAGATACTAACCAAGATACCGGTGGTGGACATAGCCATTTCGGAGTAGATGAAAATGGTAATATGGTATTTAGTTGATAAAAGAAAATAATATTGGTATAATGGTAGAGAATAAGGAGGAGTTAAGATGGAAATAAATTTAAAAGAAAAGTATTTACCAATTGGAACTGTAGTATTATTAAAGGGAGGAAAGAAAAGAGTAATGGTAACGGGCTTCTGCGTAGTAGCACCAGAAGTTCCAGGTAAGATGTTCGATTACTGCGGATGTATTTATCCAGAAGGTTATTTGAATTCTAACCAAAACTGTCTTTTCAATCACGAACAAATCGATAAGGTTTATCATGTAGGTTTAGTTGATGATGAAGAGTTGAAATTTAAACAACAATTAAAGGATGTAGCTCCAATAATTGATCAAGAATTTAAAAAATCATTACAAAATAATAATGAAACGGCTGCTCCAGTTGCACCACAACCTAGTGAACCAGTAGTTGAGCAACCTATCGTGAATCCAGAACCACAAGCCCCATCAGTAAATAATTTAATAAATGACGAACAAGCAGCAGGTGAACAAGTTGCGCAATAGTTAGCAGAAATGCTAACTTTTGTAATTAGGCAATGCTTAATTAGTTAGGATTAGAGAATATGAAAAATAAAGTGTGTGTAGATTTAATTGTGCCAGTTATTGAAGAAAGATATAATTTATTTATACCGGTTAATAAGAAAACAATCGAGATAATATTCTTATTAAATAAAGCAATTAGTGAGATGACAGATGGGAGTTTTCCAATAAATAATGAATTATCATTGATTAATGCCACAACAGGAGCAGTATATGATGTCAATCTGACTTTTAAAGAGAATAATATATTAAATGGTTCTAAATTAATTCTATTATAAATGTGACTGAATTAAAATGTAAATTCTCTAAAATTAAAAAAAAACAAGTTATAGAATAAAATTCCCGATTTTCTTGGGAAT
>CANQMM010000039.1 GCA_947624955.1 uncultured Bacilli bacterium
CTTTATTTTTCATTGAAAATATCTGGTAAATCATTTTCGATTAAAGCATATATTTCTTGTTTAGGGCTCGTCGACTTTAAATAATCAAAAGCTTGTAAGACATCATCGATGACAATGATATCTTTTTCCTTAAAGCCGGCGGCGACTAAACCTTCATAAATTTTTTGCGTTTTTTCGCGACCAACGAGTATAGCGGTATCAACACATTTACTCATATGCTGACCAAACTCGTAGTGGATTTTGGCATCTTCTAAAGCTAACTCGGCCATTCCCGGGGTGATGATGATTCGTTTACCGGGCATCATTTTTAAGACATCTAGCGCCATATTAGCACCTTCGGGATTAGCGTTGTAAGCATCATCGATTAAATTAACGTGATAGAATTTTTTCATTTCAAGACGATGCTCAACCGGTTGAACTTTTTTAACGGCCGTGATTAAAGAAGACATCGGAATATCGAGATAATCTCCTAAAGCAATTCCGGCAAGAATATTATAGATATTGGCTTCCCCTAAAAGTTTGGTAGTAAATTCATATTCCTTTTTGTCGCCTTTTTTCTTGACAGTGAAAGTCGTTCCGGAATAAGAAAGCTGAATATTGGTAGCGCGGTAGTCTGCTTGCGGATTTTTAATACCAATCCATTTAATGGGTACTGAATTTTTAAGATGGTAATTTACTTGTTTTTCATCATCAGCATTAAGAATACCTAAGCCATCAGGTGGCAAAGACTCGATGAGTTCAAATTTCGTCTTTTGGATATTTTCTTCACTACCAAAAGTCTCTAAGTGCATTAATCCTATCTTGGTAATAATACCATATTTAGGATGAACTAAATCACATAGTTCTTGAATTTCATGGCGGCGACAAGCACCCATTTCGGCAATGAAATAGTCGGTAAATTTATCTAAGTATTCGTTAATCGTAATCATTAAACCAAAAGGCGTATTATAATTTTTCGGAGTAGCAAAGGCATTATATTTAATATTTAAAATATCATTAAGGATGTTCTTGCTACTAGTTTTACCATAACTACCGGTGATACCGATAACTTCTAAACTAGGAAATGAAGCGAGTTTTTTGATAGCTTTTTTCTTAAAGTGGTACGCGATATATTTTTCAATGGGTTGATTTAAGAAATTATCCAAAATGACAACGAAAGCATTAAGATAAGCAAGTAACCCAAGCAAGCAGTAATAGATTGTTAAATTTTTTTCATTAAAAGTCAGCAATATGCCCCCAACAAATATTAAATGGACTAATAAATTAGTGACAACCAATCTTTTAACTCGGGCTGTTTTGGCTAAAGGCACTTTATGCTTTTCCGGATGATTAATAATTAACATTGTCAAAATAAAGTAGATTAGACAACTCAAGTAAATAATTAAAGAGTTAGTTTTAAATGGTAATAAAATAACCGGGAATAAGACAAGGAGGTCACGGGTTAAAAAGTTTTTAGCTAGATTTTGCTTTAACCAATAAAAATACTTATGTCCACGATTATAACGATTTTGTTGTAACATATGGAGATTATGAAAAGTTCTTATGTAAATGTAGAGAAAATATAACATTAAAGAAATAATAAAACCATAGAACATAATATCACTCCTTCGATTTAAAGAAGACTTGTAAGACTTTGATAGTTTTATTTAAATCTTCTAAATAAGCATAATGAGTTTTGCCTTCATAAGTAACTAGACCGGCATTAGGAATGAGTTTTTCTAAGACTTTAGCACTTTCGTAAGGCACGTGTTCGTCATTAGTTCCCCAAATTAATAATGTCGGACAAGTAATCCGTTTAGCTTCTTCTTTCAAATCGGTATTGATGTGTTTGACTAAAATATCCCGCATCATTGGGGTGGCATTGCGATAATCAGTAGAACCTGTATGTTTTTTAAAATAATTAGCTATGCTTCTTAAACCGGGGATCTTTTTAAGGCGTCGTAAGATTTGGACTTTTGGACTAGTGCTTTTACTTGAAGCTTCATAAGGGCTTGCTAAAAGGACGAGTTTTTGCGTAGGAAATTTTGAAGCGTATAAAAGAGCAATCTTCCCACCGAAAGAATGACCGACGATAATGGGTTTAGAAATTTTTAAACTAAGAAGCAATTCGTGAAGGCAGTTAGCAAATTCCGCTAAATCCCATACGGACTTGGGTTCACTCGATTTCCCGTGACCGGGTAAATCGACGATGATCAGGCGATATTCTTTTTGAAACGCTTGAGCAAGTGGTTGCATCATCGCAATATTTTGACCCCAACCGTGAAGAAATACTAATACCGGTTTTAAGTTCGGATTGATATCTTGATAATTAAGAGTTACATCTTTATAACGATACATAGCCTACTCCTATCTAAAAAGCATTCAGCCTCATAATATAATTTTAATTCTTATTTAATATTATGCAAGTAATTGGCGGAAAATTTGACTTAGAATTGACAATATTAGGGGTTTTAGTGGTCACAATCTATCAAAAGTGAAAAAATTGACAGAGAATTGTCAACTTTTAAGAAACGATATTTTCCGGAAATTCAAGATAATACGGGTCGGTACTAGTACCGGTTCCGTGGTCCAATAGCAATGTAGGATTTAAATAAACGACCGGACGAATAGCATAAGCATTATTAACGTTGGTTTGATTATCGACTAGACCGTCACTTAAAACGCGGAAAGCTTTTTTAAAGTCATTAGTATTTGGAGAAATAAGCCATTCTTCATCGCCATTATATAACCAATTATAACGACTAGCGGTTTTATTGAAGGAACTTAGATAGACATCGTTGAAAGTTGGTCCGGCAGCTAAGCCATAATCACTTGGGTCCATAAGGGTGACAAAAGCGGTATGATGGCTTTGACTAGGTAGATGAATATTATCATACATCATTAATGGCGATAAACTATTATTAGCCCAACCACCTTGGTAATAAACTATTTTTGTAAGATATTTCTTAGTAAGGTCACTAAGTCCGGTCGTAGTAAAATCACAAGTTGCTTGGCGATCGTTTTTATTAGGGCAACTAACACTCGTCCTATTCCAATAACCTTCTTCATTCAATATTTTATTTAAACTAGATTCCGAATAATCGTTACTATAATTATTATTTTTTTGGTAATCGAAACTTAAATTACCGATACTAAAAGCCCGGATGACTTTGATGAGTGGTTCTTCTTCCCCACTCTCTGTCTTGGTATTGATAAGACCGATAATGCGCCATAACTCATTATTAAGGCTAATATAATTATTGGGATTAGCCCCATAATAACGAATATTACCATAATCATCTTCATAAAGTTCTTGACTAGTTGCTACTAAATCTTTTAAATCTTTAGTAAAAGGAGCAATATAATCAGATTTAACAACAGAGATGCCAAAATCGATATTTAGATAATTGATATCTAGTAGTTGGTCATTACCAATTTTATCGTGTTGACTTAAATAAACTTTAATCTTATGGGTAATAGCTACTTTACTACTGATACTACCTAAATAGACATTGTAAGGACTTTCTTGACTATTGGCAGTAAGATAGACGTAATTTTCATCGTCGATAACTATTTTAATATATGGTAAGAGAGCCGGTTCAATCTGATTATTTAGAGTTATTAAGATATTATAGTATTGTTCTTCACTAGTGGTATTTTTGATGGTGAAACTATATTCGGGAGAATTGATGTGGGTTTCATCGCTAATTAATTCTAAGGGCTCGCTTAATTCTTCAGGTGGATAAGTAAAGGTAGTAATTAAACCGTCACTATCCGTAGTATAGATCTTCTCTTCTTGCTGAGAATTATAGGCATAGGAAATACCAATAGTTAATAAAACGATAAAAGCAATTATCCCAATCAACATATAGGCTCTTTTACGGTCATATAATAATAACATTTACATCACCTATTTTCATTAATAGAATAACATATTTTGCAGGTAAAAAAAAGTAAATATTTACTTTGGGGAAAAAATTGGTATAATAAAGAAGATTTATGGAGGGGATTTAGATGTTTGGATTTGTGGATGAATTTAGTGAAGAGGAAATGAAGCAGCTTCAAGCTTTTAAGCTAATTACTAGTTTTAATTTAATTGGAAAAATTAAAAGATTTTATGAAAAACCGGATGGAATTATTAAAGCTAATAAAAATACCATATCTTTTTATAGTACGGAAAAAGACGGCGAGAAAGTTATAGAATCTTACGATATTCAAGAACTTTGGGGGTCATCCGTTTTCCAATGTCGGACGAATGCTAAGAAAACTTGGATTAGTTTAAGGTCTTTTCCGGAAGGTTATGCGAATTTTAACCGCAATGTTATTATGGTCGCCAATAAAGGAGAAGATGGGTATTTAGTAACAACGATGGTAGCAGACAATCAAAATTTAGGAACCCTAGAAAATATGCGCCAAAGAAAAGTCCAAAGCTTTGATTATGCTACGGCTATGGCGTGTCTTTTGGAGTTTAAAGACGATATCGATAGAAAAAGTCTAGAAATATTTATAGATTATTTAGGAGTATTAAGTCCGGATTTTGCTTTTCCTACAGCCAAAATAGATGAACACAATCAAGTTTTACAACATTTAATAACGAGCTATTCTAAAACAGAATAGTTTTTTTTAACAAATTAAAAAGTATCTATTCGATACTTATGCACGACTTGAGTATTTACCATCTTTAGTAGAAATGATAATTCTCTCCCCTTGATTAATAAATAGAGGAACTTTAACAACGTAACCAGTTTCAATAGTAGCATCTTTCATCGCATTATTAGTAGTATTACCTTTAGTAGCTTCCGTTGTCTCAATTACTTCAAATTCAATTTTTTCAGGTAAAGTAATACCGATTATTTCGCCATCAAAGAAATCAATTTGTAATTCCATATTTTCTTTTAAGAATTTCTTCTCATCAGCTAGTTTTTCTTCAGGAATTTCAATTTGTTCATATGTAGACATATTCATAAAGACATAAGAACTACCGGTATTATAAAGATATTGCATAGTTACTTTATCAACATGAGCTTTTTCAATCTTGATATTCGTATTGAAAGTCTCTTCAACTATTGAACCAGTTTTTAAATTCTTTAATTTAATTCTAACAAATGCTGGTCCTTTACCAGGTTTAACATGTTGGAATTCTTGAATTAAACAAAGGTTACCATCGATAATAACTGTCATGCCATTTTTAATATCATTAATATTAATATTCATTCAAACTCACCTCAATTTAATTATTTCTTTTCTTTATGAACTGTGTGTTTATTACATGTGTCGCAGTGTTTTTTGATTTCTAATTTTTCCGTAGTATTCTTTTTATTTTTACTAGTCATATAATTTTCATTCTTACATTCTGTACATTGTAAAGTAACATATGAACGATTTTCATTTTTAGCCATAATATTCCCTCCTTTTTGATACCAAAGGTATTATATCAAAATAGTTAGTAATTTTCAAATAATATTTTAGAGACACTAGATGAAATGTAACGATTAATGGGAGCCGTATAGATATCATCACTATCTATAGTAGTATATGAGATGTTGGGAGTGATTACGACAATACTATATTTGGGGTTTTCGATAGGAGCAAAGGCGGCGAAAGTTTGGGTAATTAAAGTGGTAGTATTATTTAAATAGGTTTCGGATGTTCCGGTCTTCCCAGCTGGACGATAAGATGGGGAGATAAAACTTCGACCGGTACCTGTAGCTAGTACTTCTTTAAAACCCTCTTTAATACGCGAAAAGAACCAATTATTAGAGATAGTATTTAGAACAGTCGGTTGCCATTCGTAGGTCGTTTCCCCACCCTTTTGGACAGCATTTAATAAGTGCATTTGCATACGGGTACCATCTTTGGCTATCGTGTTAATGTATTGACTAAGAGCCATCGGCGTATAAGTATCGTACTGACCAATCGATAGATTGAGAAGTAAATCATCGGCGATAATCGAACCTTTTATTCCGGTAGTCTCTTTCGGTAAATCGATGCCCGTTAGGGTGCCTAAACCAAATAAGGCGAAGGTATAGCGGTAGATATTAAAGTGTTCTTCAGTAGCATTCAATTCCATATTATAAGTATATGTTTGCCCGGTTAAGGCGATAGCTAAAAGGAATTGATAATAATTTGAGGAGATTCTTAAAGCGGCGATATCATCGATTAAGCCAAAGCGTTTAAAGGAACATTTAGCTGGAACATTATGAAGTTTTACACAGGCATCGTTAATAAGCTTGCCAGGAGTGATTAAGTTATTGAGATAACCGACGGTCATACTAGCGCCTTTAACTACGGAACCAACAGTATATGAGGTATTAATCGTATTGG
Organism: uncultured Bacilli bacterium; assembly: GCA_947624955.1. GTDB lineage: Bacteria > Bacillota_I > Bacilli_A > RF39 > UBA660 > CALVJF01. Next base: position 6,304 of record CANQMM010000039.1, read on the forward strand.
TTACAACATCTTTAAAGGTGATATTTTTTCCATCGCTAAGTAGTTGGCGACCGTTTAAAGAAAGAATGGCACCGGTATTGGGGTCACTAACAATGACGAAGGCAGTATTAAAGTAGTCGGTTTTTCTTAGGGATTGCGATTTTAAAAGATTATCGTCAATAATCTGATTGATGGCTTTGACAAGATCGATGTCGATCGTCAGGATTAAATCTTGGCCAATACTCCCCTCTTCGATTAAAGTTAAGGAATTATCGGGGTTGACTAGATATTTATTTTTAGTTCCTTTGAGGTAGGAATCGTATTGCTTTTCGAGATAACTGATGCCGACTAAATCATCTAAATCATAACCGAGGGATGTATAATAATCTTGATCTTCTTCGGGGATAGCGCCCACGTGACCATAGATCGTCGGAATAGCATCATCTAAGATGACTCTAGTAAAACTTAACTCGCAAGTGATACCGGGAATACTCGCTTCTCTAACTTGAGCACAAATACTATCAGAGACATCTTTTTGTAGGATTTTCGTCTCGGTGGCATAACCTTTATGCATTTGGTAGTAAAGATGGATACACTTTTGCATAGTAGCATCATAGATAGCTAAGTCGGCATCTTGTATACGTTCTAACTTTAAATCGTCGATTTCCGCTTTAGTAAGTTTTCTTTCTTGATAGAGTTGTTCTTCTTCAGCCGTTAAGTATTTATCCGCTTCCCCGGTTAGAAGATAATATTTTTTTAATTCAGCAATGGATGCAGTGGCATCATAAGGCATAATTGCTAATAAGGATTTAGCCGATTCAATGGGAGATGGGTTGTTCGTTAAAATGCGATAAGTTATGATGTTCGTTCTTTGATTATCGACAAGAATGGTGCCATTACGGTCTTTAATCCGCCCCCGAGGAGCGCTATAGCCTTCAATAATATTGGTGCTTTTTTGATTATAGATAGCTAGAAATTCTTCTTTTTTAACTGTTTGTAAATATATAAGACGAATAATGACAATAAAGGAGAAAGCAATAACTAAAAAATTATTGAAATATAGACGATACTTAGTCATATAATCACCTAGTTATAGTATTCTTCTTTCTGATTTTTTCATACAATATTATAGGTGATAGTATGTATGTGTTAATAGAAAGATTTATGAATAGATTAACTAAAGAGCAAGTCCAAGAATTTGCCATAAAAAATCAAGTTAATTTAAGTGAAAGTGAGCTAGACTTCGTCTATGACTTTGCAAAAAAAAATTGGCAATATATCTTAAGTAATCACGGTAATATTGATATTAGTAGATATAAAAATAGATTTTCCGAAGAAAACTATTTAAAAATTCAAAAACTCATTAAAGAATATGCTTTAAAATATGCTAATTATTTATAAAATGAACGGATATCTTCCATAATATGGGGATTGAACTCTTTTTGCTTAATCATAGCAATCTCGTATTTATAAGGAGGATATAAGCGCTCTTTATCTTCGTCAGTTTGGCCAATATAAGGTGTTTCTAAGATTTTAGGAACATCTTTTAATTTCTCGTGGTAGATAATCTTGATTAAGTTAGCAAAACCAATCGTTCCAAAACCGATATTGGCGTGACGGTCTTTATGGGAACCAAGAGGATTTTTAGAATCGTTAATATGGATGCATTTAATTTTCGATAAAGGGATTTGTTGGGCAAAGTCATCGAGGTAGATATCAAAATCCGCCATATCGTAACCGGCATCATTAAGGTGGCAGGTATCTAGGCAGACACCTAAGTGGGTATTATCCGGCACACTATTTAATAAGTAAGCGATTTCGGAAATCGATGTACCGCATTCACTACCCTTCCCGGCCATCGTTTCTAGAGCGATAGTTACGTTACGAGGTTTGGCTAAGATTATCTGGAGGGCAGCCGCAATATTTTGCAGACCTTCTTCTTTGGTTATGCCAACAGCACTACCTGGATGTAAGACGATGGTTTGGACTCCTAACTCTTCACAGCGTGTTAGCTCTTGTTGTAAAAAATTGATACTAAATTGCCATTTTTCATCATCACTACGATTAGCTAAGTTGATAATATAGGGAGCATGACAGATGACATTGGCTAAATCAATCTGCTGTTCTTGCATTAATTTTTGGGCGGCGCTTAGATACTCCGGCAATATTGGTTTTCTTAAAGTATTGGAAGGGGCACCCGTATAAAACATCAAGGCATTAGCACCATAACTAATCGCTTCTTCGACACTACCGAGTAATTGATTATTCCCAAAAGAAACATGACTACCGATAATTAACATTTTACATCACCTTCTCAATTATATCATAAAAAAATTGATTAAACTAATAATCAACTCTTTTTGTAATTATCTCCAGTAGCCGTTAAACAATATGAAGGAATTGTAGTTGCATCAAATTTTTCTTTCGTGTTACCGTCATCATTAAGGGTAGCATCTTGAACTTCACTACGATTAACATTAACTAAATAAAATTGGTTATTGGTAATAGTGATAGTATATGTTGCATTACTTGATCCATTGATTGGTACACTGACCTCAACCCATCCTTGCCATACAGGGTTACCCTCAGCATCATTTAACTCTTTATTAAGATAGCCATCTTCTTTTAATTTGGCTAAAGTTGCACAGAATTTTTTATTATTACCTTCTACTTTAATGCTACCGTCATTTTTAATACTCTTTTCCGTATAAGCAGTTTCGGAAACTTTAAAGATTTCTAAAACGTCATCGCGGAAAGTGTTTTCTTGACCACTTTCAAGTAGTCTTAAAATTTGGGGGCCAGCCATTAAAATTAATAACGCTAAAATTACGATTACAACGATTAGTTCCATTAAAGTAAAACCTTTAGACTTATGATTGATTTTCATTTATAAGCCTCCTCTATGATGTAATTATACAATAAGAGATTATTTTTTTCAATAATTATTTTAGTTAAAAGCTATTTTCGTTAATTTTTATTTGGAATTCCGTTTTTATAAAAAAACTGCAATAAGTTTGTTTATAATAATATTTGTTTCTTTGC
>CANQMM010000040.1 GCA_947624955.1 uncultured Bacilli bacterium
TTAAAAGTTAAAAAATCGCCATACAGACGATTATCTTGTTTTGAAATTTTTAATCACTATGTCTTGACAAAAATCATCTTTTAGTTTAAAATAGTTTGACTTATCATATAATTTATAGTAAAATCTTTAAAGAACGAATTAAAAGAGGAGGTATATTATGGCTACTAAAGCAACCAATAAAAAACCTTTATTTGGAAATAGAAGAAGTCATGCCCTAAATGCAACTAAGCATGCACAAAAACCAAATCTCCAAAAGAAAACAATAAACGGTAAACAAGTAATAATTAGTGCAAGAGAAGCAAAAGTTAATAAAAAAGAAGCTTAATAAAACGAGATTAAATCTTGTTTTTTTATTTATTAAGCAATTTAAAAACGATAAGCAATTATCGTTTTAAAAGAGCAATTTGTTGGTTATAGTCTTCAGCTTTGTAGACGAATGAACCACTGACGACTAAATCGATATAAGGTTTTACTAATTCAATCGTCTTTTCATTAATACCGCCATCTACACTAATGGTAAAATGGTAAAGTTTCTTTAAACTAGCTAATTGTTCTAATTTGGGGATAGTTTCGGGAATAAAGCTTTGACCCCCTTTACCTGGGATGACGCTCATAACTAAGATACTATCCACTTGGGATAAGTAAGGAATGATACTTGTAACACTCGTATCTGGATTGATTGCTAAACCAACTTGCCAACCAAAGGATTTTATTAAGGCAATTTCTTTATCAACATTTTCTATTTCAAAATGAATTGTAACCGATTGAGTATGTAGTTTAGCTAAGGCCGGATAATAAACTTGGGGATTAGCGCACATCAAATGGACATCTAAAGGTTTAGTACAGTCTTTTAAAAGGTCTTCTAAATCTTGAGGTTCGTAATTTTTATTTTCGACAAATATCCCATCCATAACATCGACGTGAATATAATCGGCGCTAGAGGTATCGATTTTTTTGATACCTTCTTGTAAATGCGGAATGCCTAAAAAGGAAACTGCTACTAACATTTTTTCCCCTCCTTTAAAAATTTCAAATAATTTTCATAGCGACTAGGTAAGATTTCGCCATTTTTAACCGCTTCTTTAATGGCACAATCTCTTTCATTCGTATGGGCACAATCTTTAAAAGGACAAGTATAATTTTGAAATTCGCTAAAACTATTTTTGATTTGTTCAGTTGAATAATTAGTTAATTCTAAAGAGGAAAATCCGGGAGTATCAGCAATGAGGAAATTTTTGACCGGATATAATTCTACGTGGCGCGTTGTATGTTTACCACGACCTAAAGCCGTAGATATCTCTTGGGTTTGTAAGTCGAGATGCTTATCTAAACGATTTAGTAAGGTACTCTTCCCTGCCCCGGTTTGACCGGTTAGAACAACTGTTTTATTTTTTAATAGTCTTTTGATTTTGCGAAGTTGCTTATTACTAACTACTTTAATCCCTAGCTTTTGGTAATATTTCTGTAATTTTTTTAAATCTTTTAAACTTGAGGCATCTAGCAAATCTAATTTAGTTAAGCAGATTATCGGTTCGATGTGATTAATCATAATATGACATAATAACTTATCGAGAAGATTTAATGACAAATTAGGTTCTTTACAACTAGTGATAACTAAAGCGATATCGACATTGGCAATCGGTGGACGCGTTAGTTCATTGCGTCTTGGATGAATATCTAAGATGTAGTTATTTTCGGCATCGATTAAACATTCATCACCAACTAAAGGAGTAAGTGCGGTATTCCTAAACTTACCCCTTGCGTGACAATCAAATAAGTGACCATCTTTTTCTACGGTATATAAGTTACTAATAATTTTAACTATTTTACAATTATCTAACATAATCCTCCACAATCATCACCAGGATCTTCGGAGATTTCTTCCGGAGCTTTGGCAATGACGATAGTTATCGTGGTATCTTCATTAATTTGGTAGCCGGCCGGTTTTTCTTGTTCAATAATAGCTCCCGGTGGATATTCTGTGGTAACTCTTTCTTCAAAGATTGGTTCAACACCGTGTTCTTTACAATATTTTTCGATATCTTCTTTAGTATAAGTACCATCGGTAAAATCCGGATAATAATAAATAACTTTTAAAATATAGAAGGTAACGCGCTTGCCGGGATATAATTTAGTACCAGGTTCAGGATCTTGTCTTAGTATTTCATTTTCTTTATATTTATCTGCTTCTTCTTCCGGAACTTTATCGTACTCGATTACTACCTCGATGTTTTTATCACGTAAGACCCCACGGGCTTCGAAATAGTTTTCCCCAACAAAATTTTCTAATTCGTAAGCATCGTCACCTTTAGAAATATAGAGAATGATTTCGGAACCTTTAGTTTTTTTCGTATTGTATTCAGGATAAGTTTTGATAATTAAATCTTCGGCAACATCTTCACTAGCTTCATAACGATATTCTTCATTAATCTTAAATCCTGCATCTTGTAATATTTTGATGGCTTCAGAGACGGATTTACCCGATACATCAGGGACATCTACTTCTTTAACTCCGGTCATCGCCGGTAAAAGAAGGACGATCGATGTAATAATAATTACTAAACCGGTAAAGACTCCGGCTAAAATATAGAGTACCTTATTCTGTTTAGCTAAATCATTTTCCGTAATTTGCTTTGCGATAACCTCTTCACTACCTTCCTCTTTAGTTTCACTTTTTAATTCTTTTAAGACTTTTTTTGTCGGTTTTATTTCATCACTTTCAAATTCCGGATATTGGAATTCGTATTTAGGTTCATTTTCCCGGGATTCATCTAAGCAAGTCTTCAAATCTTCATACATTTCGCGCGCATCGTTATAACGATTTTTCGGATTTTTTGCCGTGGCTTTTAAAATGATGTTTTCCACACTTTGGGGTAAATCCGGAAGCTCCGCTTTAATACTTGGAAATGGTTCTTTTAAATGTTTTAAAGCTATTTCGACGGCATTATCGCCTTTATAAGGTAAGGTGCCGGTTAGGAGTTCATACATTAAGATTCCCATCGAATAAATATCACTTTTTAAAGTTGAACCCTTACCATTAGCTTGTTCCGGTGGTAAGTAATGGACACTACCCATCACGGAATTGGTTTGGGTTAATTGGGTAGCATTCATTGCCATAGCAATCCCAAAATCGGTGATTTTAACTTGACCATTATCGAGAATCATAATATTTTGCGGTTTAATATCGCGGTGAATGATATAGGAATCGTGAGCAACACTCATCCCATCACAGATTTGTAGCATAATATCAATTACCTCGGTAGTGGTTAACCGCCCCCGTTTTTTAAGAAGGCTCTTAAGATGCCGACCTTCAATATATTCCATAACGATATAATATTGACCATTATCTTCGCCAACATCGTAAACTTCAACTATATTGGGATGGGATAAACTACTACTGGATAGGGCTTCTCTTTGGAAGCGTCTTACGAATTTCTCATCGGTAGCCAAGTCCCCTCTTAAGACTTTGACAGCGACATTTCGGTCTAAAATGGTATCATAAGCGAGATAAACGTTAGCCATCCCACCTTCGCCGATCGATTTAATTATCTGATAACGCTCATTTATTTTTTGACCTTTTTGGATCACGCTACTTCACCACTTTCTTTAACTAATAAAGCTATAGAAATGTTATCAGTGCCACCCCTGGCATTACTCTTTCTAATTAACTTAATGACTTTTTCCTCGACCTCTAGAGTATCGTCATTAAGAACTTTTTCAATTTGTTCTTTGCTCAACATATTGGTAAGACCATCGCTACATAGTAAGATGGCGTCAATATTCATATCGACATCGAAGATATCGACTTCGACTTTATCATTACTACCTAATGCCTTCATTAAGACATTCTTTTTCGGATGGAATTTAGCTTCTTCTTCAGTTAAATCCCCGGCCGCAACTAAAAGATTAACTAAGGTATGATCTTTAGTAACTTTGTGTAATTTGCCATTTTTTAAGACAAAGCCGGAACTATCGCCGATATTACCAAAGATTAAGAATTCATCAGTTAGGATAGCCGCTACCACGGTAGTACCCATGCCGGTCGATTCCGGATTTTCTAAGGTATAATCGATAATATTTTTATTGACTTCACTTATATTGTCATTGAGCCAATTGACGGCATCGAGTTTGGAACCTACACTTGCTAAAGAAGTAAATCTTTTACCCAAATGCGTGACTACCATAGAAGAAGCAACCTCGCCGGCGCGATGACCACCCATACCATCAGCAACTAACAGTAAGTGTTCACCACTAGCGTTTTTTAAAATGGTTACACTATCTTCATTATGACTTCTTACTTTACCGGCATCTGTTATGTAAAATGTTTTCATTAGTTCACCTCTTTACTTCTTAACTGCCCACAGGCAGCATCGATATTACTACCAAACTCTTTGCGGATAGTAACGTTGATATTATTTTTTTTCAAAATATCATAAAATTTTAAAATTCTTTCTTTACTACTTTTTTTAAACTCTAAGTGATTTGTCTCATTATAAGGAATTAAATTAACGTAGATATTCATTCCTTTTAATAAGTCAGCTAATTCTTGAGCATTGGAATCACTATCATTTACATTATTAAGCATAACATATTCTATGGTTACTCGTCTATTGGTCTTAGCAATATATTGCTTAATTGTGGCGATTAACTCTATAATATTATACACTTTGTTGACATTCATTATGCTGCTTCGCAATTCATTATTGGAAGCGTGGAGAGAAATGGCTAAATTAATTTGAATATTTTCGGTACTTAGTTTTTGAATTTGGGGAATTAAACCACACGTCGATAAAGTTATATGGCGAGCGCCGATACTGATGCCTTTATCATCGTTAATAATCTTGATAAAATTTAAAACATTATCATAATTATCTAATGGTTCCCCAATTCCCATAATTACTACACTACTAATTCTTTTATGAATATCTTCTTCAATCAAGAGAATTTGTTCAACGATTTCGTATGTTTCTAAATTGCGGACTTTTTTTAACCGGCCGCTTTCACAAAAAGCACAACCCATATTGCAGCCGACTTGACTAGAGACACAAACGCTTAAGCCATAGTCGTGTTCCATTAATACCGCTTCGATATAATTATCATCTAATAATTTAAATAAATATTTTTTGGTAAGTTTATCTTCTTGCTTTTTAACGATTGTAATAAAATCAAGAGTAAAATCTTTTTTTAATTGATTACGTAATTCGACTTTTAGATTGGTCATTTCATCAAAGCTATGCACGCGATGTTGATATAACCATTCATAAACTTGAAGCGCTTTGTAACGCTTTTCGTTGATGCTTAAGAAGTAATCTTCTAAGTCCTTTCTTTTCAGTCCGTAAATATTCACTTCTACCACCTTATTAAAATTATACCATAACCCTAAAAAATAGGGAAATATTTGTTAATATTTACCCTATCTTTAATTATAAATTGATAGCAATTTCAATACCAACTAGCTATTTTGGATATTGGAATGCCAGTGGTATTAGCAATTATTTCTTTAGCTACTTTGGCTTTAATTAAGTTTTTGGCTATCTCTTCTTGTTTTCTAGCTGCACCGATTGTTTCACCTTTTTTTAAAGCCCTGTCTTCTATAGTATTTCTTAGTAACTCTTCGTGTGATAAATCAAATGTCATACTATAGTCATCCGGATCCATACTTATCGCTAAATCGCTTTCTACTAATCTCTTATCTTTTTCCATATTACTAAATACTCCTTTCATTGCCACTTTTAAATTCTTCACAAAGTATGCACAACTGATACTTTATTCATACATACTAGCTAATTTAGACATTGGAATGCCGGTTGTCGCGGCGATAATATCTTTGGCTACTTTGGCTTTAATTAAGTTTTTAGCTATCTCTTCTTGTTTTCTAGATGCACCTATTGTTTCGCCTTTTTTGAAACCTATTGATTCGCCTTTTTTAAGACCTATTGTCTCGCCCTTTTTTAAAGCCCGATCTTCTATGGTATTTCTTAGTAACTCTTCGTGAGATAAATCAAATGTCATACTATAGTCATCCGGGTCCATACTTATCGCTAAATCGCTTTCTACTAATCTCTTATCTTTTTCCATATTACTAAATACTCCTTTCATTGCACTTTTAAATTCTTCTTCTGTTTCAGCTGTTAAAGCGTGGCATATCTGAATTATTTTATTGGTATTTTTATCATAACACATTCCTTGTTCCACATCAAGTAGATATATCCGCATTGAGTCACTTAATATCTCTTTAGAGTTTTCATTCTTAAAGGGATATCTACTTAATACTGTTCCTTGGTGTAATCCTTTGATAAATACTATTAGCTGATTAGTAGCTTTGATGGTATTATAATTCTTGATTCCTCTTTTGGCTTGACGAGAATGGATATTACAAGCATAAGAGTAATCTTTTTTTAAGGTGGCTTCATCATAACAGTCTTCAATTTCGATGTTAAACTTTTCACCATCGACATCGACTAAAATATCGACTTCTTTTTTGGCATCGCCCCTTTTAGCGCGATAAAGATTACGGGATAGTAATTTAGCTTTACCTCTAATCTCATTAATATCTCTTTGGAACAAGATAGCAATCAACTCTTCTAATAAATCGATATTATCTTCATTATTAAAGATAGTATTAAATATTTCATCATGCCATAACGGTATAATTTTTTTAGACATATTTCACCTTCCTTTCTAGAAAGAGAAATATTATCCCTTTCACTTTATATATTCTCGGTCGAGGTACCAAATTCCTTTTTTTCTAAGTAAATTTCTTAAAAAATATAAAAATTTGACACATTTCTATGTCAAATTTACATATTTTTACGGCATATTTCCCAACTTTAAATCCGCCGCATTATGTACCTTCTAACCTTTTTAATACTTCCATATTTAAAAGTATTCATATAATTACTAATGCTAGAAAAATAATGCTCTAAAGAAGTCAGACCATTATCATAAAGATAATTTACTTCTTTGACTTTTAATTTAATTTTTTTATAAGTTTCTTGGCGAACTACACTAACAGTTTTATGATTAATAACTTGGAAACGATAACCTAAAAAAATAAAACCATCTTTAATATTGGTTATGGTCGTTTTCTTTTTATTTACTTTTAATTTATAAACATTTTCTAGCTTATCAACTATCAAGTTTAAGCATTTCTTTAGATATTCTTTATCGTGATGTAAGATGATAAAATCATCCATATATCTAATATAATACTTTAAGTGAAGATCGTGAACGATGTAAAAATTAAATAGGAATTGACTCGTCATATTACCTATTGGTAAACCTTTACCATATTCATATAGGGGAATATCTTCACTAGGTTTAATTTTATTTATTCTTTCATTAATATACGGTAAATTAGAACTATCAATAATATTACATATCAATTTATATTCTCTTTCAGTTAAATCTTTAATTAACATACTCTTTAATACTTCGTGATCGATATTATAAAAGTATTTACTAATATCTATTTTTAAAATATAAAAGGTAGAATATTTTTTATTTTTTTCAATAAATTTTTTAATCATTTTTAACCCATAATCTGTACCCATATTTTTTCTAGTGGCGACGTTTCGCATATCTAGATACTTTTCTAATTTGGGAATTAAAGCATACCTAGTAATAAAATGATTAATTATTTTATCTACCATATCTAATGACATAATAACTCGAGGTTTAGGTTCTTTAATCATAAAGATATTATATCTTCTTATATGATAATTTTCATCATTTAGTAATTTAATAATAGTATTAATATTACGCATTTTATGTCTTTCAAAGTTATATATACGTTGTTTATTACGGACATTTTTACTTATTTCTTTTTCATATAATTCCATTATACAAGAAAGATTAATATGTTCATCCATTTTTAATCCATCCATAAATCATTTTAGTCATTACTAGTAACTCATTACTTTTATTTAGACATTGTTTTTCACTAATAAAGTGTAATTTATATGACCTTTCTAAATAAAAATCGAGCATACTTAATTTACTGACTATTTGTTTTTGAACAGCCATTTTGGGTTCATTTTCTAATTGATTAGCATAAAAGATAAGTTCTAGTATTTCGTAGGAGCATTTATACATATTATCTTTCATTACTAATTCTTTTTTAGGATAATTATCTAAAAAAGAATCTAAAGACATTATGAACTTTTTCATATTATTAATTAATCTAAAATTATTGTTCATCGACTAATTTTTTTAAATATTCTAATACTTGATATAGTTTATCTTCAGGTAAGTCTTCTATTTTTTCATTTATTTCTTTAATAATATGCATTAAAGTATTTTTATTTTTACTTTTAGCTAAATATAATTCATAATTATTTAAATTCTTAAAATCTTTTTTAATTTCTTCTGTATCAATGATTATATAATTTATTTTTTTATCTTCTAAAGTATTGATTACTTTATTATAGGTATTATTGGGAAATCCACAACGACCATTAATAACGCGATATCCTAATAAATAACTGATAATTTGGGCATCATCATCAAAGACGTTATAAAATAGGCCCATTTTTCTAATAACTAAAAAATTATTATTTTTCTTCATATCCATTTTCCCCCAATTAAATAATATAAATTTATACGGTTGATAGGCATCTACGTATAGAACATCCATCCGTATATCTACTTTAGGATTATATCCAAGGATAAGCAATGTCCTTTATCATTCTCACTATAAAGCCTTAACCTTAAGGCCCACATCCTATAAAGGGCTCGGCCGGACCCCATTCGTATTGTTCGCATTGTTGTTGTTGACATTCCCACTGTTGTTCACATTGAAGACATTGTTAGCATTAGACGAATTAGGCACCGGAAATTTGTGTTTTACTTACCCTGTTTTATATTACATCCGTAATATTTTATTAAATACTTGATTAATTAAAGCTCGATAGAAATATCGAGTATATTGATTATTTCCACATTGAAAATTTTCAATTATATTGATATTTTCTATTACTTTATAATTTATTTGTCTTTTTTCTAATTCTTTCAAATTACCATGAAAATTAATTAGTTGCAGTATATCTCTATCCCCCCCACATGATTTATATTTTCCGTTTTGCAAAAAAAGCAAAAGGTCTTCATCATGTTTTCTTTTTATCAATCGATATCTACTACTTATACTCAAAAAATTCCCCCCTTCTGCGCATTGCGCACAGCGCGGCGCTCGGAAGACGCTGCCTTCCAGACCGCCATTTAATCCGTCACGCTCAAAGTATACTTATAACCCGACAGTTTTTTATTGATTTTAAAAAAGTATTTAGTTTGTCTAAATACCTTGCATTTCTCATTGTATA
>CANQMM010000041.1 GCA_947624955.1 uncultured Bacilli bacterium
TCAATTATTGGAAATTGGTTTCGTAAATTGATAACATTTTGTTCATCAGTTAATTGTATTTCAAAACATCCTGATTGTACTAAATTAGGATTAGTCTGTTTCTCTGTTTGAGTCCATACAGCATAAGAAAAACCAATACCTATAGATATTGATAAACATATGGCAAGTACTCCTAATATTACTACTTTTTTATTCATATCCTTAGTCACCTATATCTTTCTATGACTAGGATACCCCCCCCCGCATATTTGTCAAATTCGAAAATTTGTACGCTATCGCTAATGTAGACACACAAGTTTTTTATATAGACAAATTTATAAATTGATTTAAATTCTTAAAAAAATAACCAATTTTGAAAATTGAAGCTTATTTTTATGGCAATTTGTTAAAAATCTAGGGGGTTTTAACGAAATTGGCTTATTTTTTGGTCTCAATTTTGAAAATTGGCTTTTTGACTTTTATTTGCTACTGAGTATTATACCTCTTCGGAAAGACGCATTGTGCTTGCCTTCATTCCCACGAGCTAGTTTGGAGGCGATGTAGATGAAAAAAGATGCCGATAGCATCCTATTTCAACGCATTATAATTATCTTACTTCTTAGAATAATACTTTACTTGATTAAATTACTTTAGTTATATATTATTCAGGGGGTTTTGGTAATTAAAAAGCACCAGCTAGCTTGGGCTGGCGCTCAACCCTTTGTAGGTAAAGCGCTAATGCGCTTTCCATAATTTTATTATACTACTTTTTTAATAAATTACAAACTTAATTGTTATGGATTACTGAACTTCCATTAATCTTTACAGCCGATTGCCAATAAACAACCGGTTATCTTAGATAAGTATCTACCCTATCGACTATAACAATTCGTCAAATTCTTTATTATCTTCTCCTACTTTAACTACTTCTTGATTTTTAATGGCATCATGAATTAATTCTTCATAAGGAATTAACTTTTCATATTCATAACATTTACTTAATACGGGATTTATTACTGGATGCGCAGGAACAAAGATGGTGCAACAATCTTCATATGGTAAAATACTCGTCTCATAAGTACCAATTCTTCTAGCAATATCGATTATTTCTAATTTATCAAAGCAAGCTACAGGTCTTATTACTGGCATTTTTACTACTTCATTAATAACTTCCATACTCGTAAGTGTTTGACTAGCTACTTGACCTACACTTTCTCCATTGACAATAACGTGTCCCCGGTTATTATGGGAAAGAATGGCACTAATTCGATACATCATTCTTCGCATTATCGTTATTAAATAATCGTGGGGAATATTACGATAAATACTTTCTTGAATTTTAGTAAAGTTAATTATATGTACTTTCATTCCATTATTATAAACAGCTAATTTTTTTGATAATTCTAATACTTTATTTTTAGCTTCTATCGAAGTATGGGGTGGACTTTCAAAATATACACATTCTAATTTAATTCCTCTTTTAATGGCTAAATATCCTGCTACTGGTGAATCTATCCCACCACTAAGCATCAAAAGTCCTTTACCTAAAACTCCTACCGGATAACCTCCAATACCTTGAATATTATCTATATAAATATAAACTTGATCAGTTCTAATCTCAACATTGATTAAAAGTTCTGGATTATGTACATCGACACTAATATTATCTTTATTCTTTAAAACTACTCCCCCTAATTTTTTAGCTAATTCCATACTATCTAAAGGATAAGTTTTATCACTTCTTTTAACTGCTACTTTAAAAGTTTTAAACTCAACATTCTCAATAATCTTTATTAAATCTTTACTGATACTATCTAAATTCCGATTATCTAGTTGATAACAAACACTAATTTCGTGAATTCCAAATACTTTTTTTAATTTTTCAATGACATTATCTAAATTACTACTTTTAATAAACATTCTATTTTTATCATACTTAATTTCATAATCAATATTTTTTAAAGCATATTCTACATTCTTTTTTAAAGTACTCAAAAAAAATCCGATATTATCTTTCTTAGTTGATAACTCGCCATACTTAATCATAATTAATTTTTGCATGTCTATCACCAAGAACCATTATATCAGATATTTTATTTTAGTCAAAGAAACAAGAATGACTAACTTGCTTTTGTTCATTTTTAGCTACTTCTTGTAAAGTAACCGCTATTCTAATACCTAAGTCAACTACCTCTGTAGGTTGATTATCTACAATATATCTCCATTGATTTTTCGCAATTTCTTGATTAACTAAATCTTCATCTACACCATTTTTGATTAAAGCTCTTTTTACTTTTGCAGCAATTGCATTGCCATAACTAACTAGTTTGGCATTTAAATCTTCTGGTAAAAAATGATAATTACTGTAACCAACCATTAATGGTTTAAGGCCAAAACCAAAAATCACTAACCATATTTCGCCCACTATTGCTTCTTTCATCTTACCTTTGCGAGCAAGTGGAATTGGATCTATAATCGTATAACCCTTACTTTCGGAAAAAAAGAAATTTGAAGGTTTAGGATCAGCTTCTAATCCTACACTTTCTAATCCTAAATAATCTTTTACTAGTTTATCATACACTTCATCACTAGCCTTAGCTCTTTTTTCTAGTTCAGTAATATAACTAATTACATTATGTAAATATCTCTTAGCTATCTCTTCATAATCATAATCCTTATCCGGCTTTAGCCAAATCGCCTCATCATTAATACATTCTCCCGGTGCTCTTTCTTCTAAATAAATACCTTGAGAAAACTTGCGTCCGCCATAGGTATCACATCTCTCATCTAATAACCGAAAATCGACAATCCTTGCTAGATTAATTCCCCGCTCTTGGGCTTTCTCCATCAGTCTTATATATTCGTCTAAATGGGCATCATCAACTGGCATTTGTTTTTTTAATAAAACATACTCATCATTATATATTGTACATATTTCACTATGTCCTTTAGCTAATTCTACCATCTCATCCGTTAACTGCATATTCCTCACCTAATTAGTCATTAAACTATTTAATTTTTTATATTCAACATCAAAATATTTTAAAAATTTATTGATTTCTTCATTAGTTGTCACGTGAGAGATACTAATTCTAATACTTGTCGTCGCTCTTTTTTTATCATTGTATACCGCCATAACCGATGTACTAAGTTCTCCGGAAGCACAAGCTGTATTCGTACCGATATAGATTTCATTTTCTTCCATTGCATGAATAAAAGTTTCCGGATTAATATTCATTAAACTGATATTTAACATATGCGGAATACTATACTTCGTATTATTAATTTTAATATTTGGATATTTTCGCATCTCTTCAGTTACTTTATCATTTAACTTTTTGACAAATCCTTCTTTTCTTTCGATATCCGTTAAAGCAATTCTGAGGGCTTTAGCCATTGCCACAATTAAAGGTAATGGTGGGGTACCTGGTTTTAAATCATTTGATTTGCCACTACCGTGAATTAAAGGCGTCATATTTACTCGATCACTTTTATAGAGTAATCCTATTCCTTTAGGGCCAAAGATTTTATGGGCACTCATACTTGCTAAATCAACATCGTGTAAATTGACACTTATTTTACCAATAGCTTGTGTCATATCTGAATGTAATAAAGTATTACTATTCTCTTTTTTAATAATCTGTTTTATTGTCTTCAAGGGTTGTCTAATTCCCAACTCACTATTAACTGCACAAATACTAACTAATATCGTATCAGGTCTTATCTTTCTTTTTAAATCTTCAAAATCGATTAAACCATTTTCATCATTATTGACATAGCTAATATGAAAACCAAGTTTTTCTAAATAATTACAAATACTGTAAATAGATGGATGCTCTAACTTTGAAACAATGATGTGTTTGCCTCTATTGGCATAAGCATAAGCTACCCCTTTTAAAGCCATATTGTTGCTTTCTGTTGCTCCACTCGTATAAATAATTTCACTTTCCATTACATTAAATAATTCACTAATTTGTTTCGTTGCACTATTTAATAATGCGCGTGACTTAACTCCTAAAGCGTGTAAAGAATTAGCATTCCCGATATAATCTCTACAAGCTTTATTGAAAGATTCAAGTACATCATACAAGACTGGTGTCGTTGCACTATAATCTAAGTAAACCATATTATCACCTTAAATATTATTATATCTTAAATCCCGGGAAAATAAAAGAGAATATCTATTCGTATTTCAAAGATATTCCCTGATCAGTTAATTTTATTGTTTTCCCCTCTTCATAAGTATATCCCATTTTCGTTACATACTCTTCGATACTAAGTGTCTCATAGACTTCCGTATCTGTATCAATTACTTGCCCACTCAATAAATCAAAATAGTTATTCGCGGAAATTAATGGCCCTTCAAAATCTTCTTTTAATAAGACATAACCTTTACTAGTTACTAAGACTTTTTTGGTAGATGCTGGATATTTTAAAATAACATCATTACAACTAATCTTCACCTCATCACCATCAATTTTTAAATATGTCGAAGATTCATCCGTTGGTAACAATCCTGCAAGTGTTAAATCATCAGTTAAAGCTCTATTATTATTTTTAAAATTAGGACTTTCTTTTACTAGCCATGGATTACTAATAATATCCCTAATAGCTACTGCCTTTTCATTTTGCAAAGGATATTCTACTAGATATTCATAATCAATAACCTCATCTTTATATCCTTCTTCACAATTGACCAAAACTAAATTATAATCGCTATCCCGTTTTAAATATAAATTATCTAATTTAATACTAATATCCTTTACTCTAATGATATCACTAACTCCACCATCATCATCGGTAATAATTAAAGGTCTTTCAACTACTAAATTATCTCCTTGAATACTATATGTCTGTAATCCACTAAGCGGTACATCTACTCCATAATTAGTTATTATCTTATCCATTAAACTCGTTGGATATTTCTCTTTTAATTTCCTTTGGCATTCTCTAATTAAATCATCATTCCTATATTCTACAACGTAGTAAGGTTTAATTCTTTTTAAAAAGTTTAAAAAGTTAATCCAAGTATTTGCATCTTCGTCCACTAATTTAAATTCATATTCAATCATTTTCGGTATTAACCAACTCATAAATTCAAAATAAACTGTGCTATACCCGGCAATATCAAAGCCGATTTCTTTAAAATAAGCTTTTAAACTTAAATCAGATAAAATATATTCAAAACGATCAGGATAAACCTTTTTAAATAAATTAGTTAAGTTAGAATAATTCAATAAACCCCACGAACGACTTAAATCATCTAAAGTTTCCTTGCTCAATTTATCTCCTATATTCGCGCTACATAAATCTCTTAAGGTACAATAAGGTTTTACATTGACTATCTTTACTCTCCCTAACGAAACTCCATTATAAGCTATGGCATCCGGATTAGTAATTTCCTTATCCGTATAATCCCAATAATCGTTATTAACAATTACCGTCCCATAATTTTTAAATCCTAACTCATCAATATACTCCCCAATAGCTACAAAATGTTCATCGATATCGAGCATCGCATCTCTTAAATAATAACTTCCAAGAATATTTTGTATTGTAAAGTAATAACATTCTAAATCATTAAAACCATAGCCAAAATATTTATCAGCAGCATTTTTAAAAGTTGTTTTTAAAGATTGATGAATTGGTTGCATTATATTTTTAACGACTTGAATATACTTGGCATTTTCTTCATCTATCTGTCTATTTAAATAGTTATCTATTTCCGCATATAAATACCGTAACTTTTGTTTTGCTTCTTCATAGGTTAGTTGACCATCTTTAGTTTGCTTAGCTACTCCTTTTACTACTAATGTAGCTAAATTATTTAATGCTTCTATTAATAATTCGCTATCTTGTGTCCCTTCTATAAAATAACTTTCATAAGCCGCATCTATTTGTTTTATAAGTTCTTTTGTAACTTCTTTATCTTCCGTTACTTTATTTAGTTCATTAGCTAATGCCGTGACATTTTGATTAAAATAGATATCCATTAAATTATCTAAGCCCATCAAAGTAGCCAACATTTCCATTATATAATTTAAGAATAATCCCCCACTTTTATCAAGTTCAGTTATACAACCAAAATAGTAAACTCCCGCTTCCCCCATAAATACTCCTAAGCCATAATATTCATCTTCAGTAAATTCAAAACTTTTTCGCAATTTAGTATTTGCAAAACTAACTGTCGCATGACCTAATTCATGATAGATGACTCTATCATAATTATTAGCTAAACGAATATTACTAGTTACTGACGAGAAAATTCCAGCAATTCTTCCTGCTTTACTTTCTTGTAAATATTCCTGCGGAACCGAAAGAATATTTCCTCTTTTTAAGTTTTCTAATAAAATTCTTAAATTAACATTAGGACAAACCTCTAATAAAGTCTCTACATATTTTTGAAGTTCCTTCAAATATAATTTATTATTAGGATCTGTCTTTGCTACTTCTAATATTTCTTCTAGAGTTGGATTTTCTCCTAGTATTTGGGTAATTTCTTCATTATCCGTTGCTACTTCACTAAATGAATAAAAAATTTCTAAAATTCCCTGCCATACACTACTTGGCATCGAAATTTTATAATTAGCAATCGCATCCTTGCTTATTGTAATTAAACTGGTTGCTATTAATGAAAAACATAATCCTCCTCGAATTACATCCCATACCGTTTTTTTGTGGTTATCCTTACTGTCTAACAAAGCAAATAACTGTTCTTGAACTTTAAAGAAATCTTTCCAGTTTAAATTTTTGATAACACCATCTTTATTAACTAAATACCATTTATTGCCAAACTCCCAAAGATTATACCTTTGCTCATCTAAATCTACTTTTCCTAAATATTTTCGCTCTTGCAAAATTCTATTAATTCTATCTAAAATTGGTTCATCTTGTAAAGAAATATTTTTACCAAATATTCCTTTTTCGATTGTTTTTAATTCTTCTAAAGTTAAAGTTATTTCTCTTTTACTCAAGGTATTAACTATTTTTAAAGTATTACCATCTTGGAAAATATCACAAGAAGAAATTACTCCTAATAATTCCATTGCTAATCACCGCTCGTTATTATATCATGTTTAATTTAATTGGGAAACTTTTTTGTAAATATTGTATTTAAAAAGCCGCAACTTGCGGCCCTATTATTTTTGCGAATATTCTATTAATCGTTTATATATCCCTGGTTCTACTAAATTAATCGCATTGATGGCATTTTCTAAAGATAACTTAAAATTACCTTTATAAAAAGCACTCTCCGCTTTAGTTATCCCAACATCTACATCTTTATTAACTGGTCGATAACGATTGCCGTATACGATTGCTAATTCCGCCATCTGGGCCGTCTTAACGGTTTCATTCGATGTATTATATAGTTTTAAGACTAAATCTCTCGCCGTATCCACTCTAGTATTTAATACTTTAATCGATATCGGTTTTTTATCTAACTCTTTGATCATTTCCTTAATGGCCATTGTAGCTTCTGATAATTGGACATAATATACTTTAGGAGTCACCGGCAATTTATAACTATTAATTTTGATTTTGGCTTTCTTTAAAATATCTTTAATTTCATCTAGTTGCTCTCTTGCTCTTAATTCGTCTTCTTTTAAACTACCTAAACTACGTAAAGCTTTCTCGAGCTTTTCTTCACTTTTAGTTAAACGAACATTTAACAATTCCATTTCTTTACTAAGTCGTGAATAAGCAAATGATTTCGAACGATGGGCATTGATAATTTCGTCATAATCTTTTTCAATTGTTTCTAACTCGGTTTTTATGACATCGATAACTTTTACATCATCATCAGATAAATCATAACTATACTTAATCGCATCTAATTTCTTAAATAAATCATTATTAATCTTTTGGAGTTTCTTCGTCTTTACTAAAATAGTTCTCGCATACTCATCAAATAGTTTTCGACTGATCTTTTCTTTATCAAAATCATTAAATATCGAATCAAAATAATCGATAATCGTCTTCAATTCGAATATTGAATCTTCAACATTTAACACACTCAACCGCGTAAAAATATCATTAATCTTTTTATTAACTTCCGCTACATTATAGGCAATATTTAGATAATCTAAGTTATACCCTTCTTTATGCATTTTACTTTCGATATTTTCTATTTCCTTAATTTTATTAGGAATAATTACTTTTCCCATTAAAATAATACTTGGAGCTTCATCGATAATAAAAGTCAAATTACCAATAGTATCATCGATAGCTTTAACTATCTTCCCTACCTCAGTATAACTATTGTTATCCATTGCTAGTTCAAAAGCACTAAATAACTTATCCACATTTTCAAATTGTAATTCTAACGGTCCATTAATCTCCGCATAATCATTCTTATTGTTATTGTATTTAGCTACTAATTCCCGGTAAGTAGCTTTTAATTTAGTAATAGTTTCTCGGTTTCTTTCCTCACTTAAAGTAATCGTCTTAATCTCTTCTAATAAGGCATTAGCTTTACTCTTTACATAATAGATATCTAATTCTACTTGGTCAATCTTTGCTTGCAATTCTTTATAATTCTTCTCATTAAATAAATCTTCTATTTCTAATAAAGCATCAGTAATTTTTGGTACTTCCTCATCTTTAATCTCTTTAAAACGCGCTAGCCATTCCTCATAGATTTCTCTTAATTCCGAATTATTGATTAAAGCTTCCACTTTATTAAGCTCCGATAAAATAGAAGCGGATATAATTAAATTTTTATTTCTTTCTAAACTAGAAATTTCTTTTTGATAATATTTTTTCTCTTTATTACTCATCATATTAAGGACGACAATGATAATTGCCATTGATAAAACATAGTAAGTAACCCCTAAAAGTATATAAGCTGTACTTGTCATGTTATACCTCCATATCTTAAGAATATTTTATCATAATTTGTCGATAAATAATACTACAAAAAAATAATATGCCTCTATTTATAATAAATACCTAG
>CANQMM010000042.1 GCA_947624955.1 uncultured Bacilli bacterium
AGTCACCTATATCTTTCTATGACTAGGATACCCCCCCCCCCGCATATTTGTCAAATTCAAAAAGAAAAAGCACCGTGGGGTGCTAAAATTTAACGTTATCTACATCATCAACCATTGATAATTGTTCAGTAATAACATCTTTAATACGCTTTTTATATAAAGCAATACGACGTCTTAATTCATCAGTTTCTAAATTAGTTTTTTCGGCTTTTAGTAGGGCATCATTAAGAATAAGTGAGGCATTTTTTTTTGCGTCTTCAATAATAGAGCGAGATTCATCACGAGCAATTTTTTTAATTTGATTTGAGGCATCTTCAGCAACTAATATTGCCCTGTTAAGAGTACTCTCCATATTATTATACTTTTGCAATTCTCTTTGTAGATTAGCTATTTCTTGGTCTTGGGCTTTTAATTTGTTAAGCATACTTTCGTATTCTTTAGTTACATCATTAACAAAAGCCTGGACTTCATTTTTGTCATAGCCACCTATCGACGTACTAAACTTTCTCATGTCCCACCTCTATTATTCTAAATAATTACCATTCAATTTCTGATTCAATATCTTCTTCTTTTTTATCTTGTTCTTCAGTTATTTTACCTTGTACATTAACATTTCTTGGAGTACATAGATAGATACCTATACCGATTTTTTGCATTGTGCCACCAATTGCGTAAACACAACCACTAAGAAAGTCAATAATTCTTTTAGCTTGGTCAGATGTAACTCGCTTTAGATTAACTACTACGCTATTACGATTTTTTAAATGATCAGCTATTTGTTGGGATTCAGAGTAAGCACGAGGTTCTAAAAGAATCATTTTATTACCAGTCTTACCAGCTTCTTCGATAGCTTCTTCTTCTGTAATAGTATAGAATTCATCTTCGCTACCATTATATTTTTCATCTTCTCCTAACCCTAACATATCTTTTAATTTATTTAACGCCATAATTATCCTCCTTTAGTTTTATTACTTATTCATTATATCTAATAAATTAGAAATATTCAATATTTTAATTTAATTTTATGAAAATAAAAAGGTGCAATGCACCTAATAATTTATTCTTTCTTGGATGTAACTAGCAATTTCTTCGATTGGTAAGGTTTCTTGCTCCATCGTATCACGATTACGGATAGTTACCAAGCCGTTTTCCAAAGTATTATCGTCTACGGTAATAGCAAATGGTGTACCAATAGCGTCAGCGCGGCGATATCTTTTACCAATATTACCGGCATCATCATAAGATACCATAAAATGTTTAGTTAATTCGTGATAAATTTCTTGAGCTTTTTCGGAATGGGTCTTTTTAATTAATGGGAAAATGGCTACTTTATAAGGAGCTAAAAAGGGTCGTAATTTTAAGACTACACGATTTTCACCATTAGGAAGTGTCTCTTCCGTATAAGCTTCATTTAATAAAGCTAAAACAGTACGGTCAAGACCATAAGTCGATTCGATAATATAAGGAATATATTTTTCGTTAGTATCGGGATCTAGATAAGTTTGCGAAACACTAGAATATTCTTGATGACGCGTTAAATCGTAATTAGTCCGATTATGCGTACCATTAATCTCACCCCAACCAAAGCAGAAGTTATATTCGATATCACAAGCAGATTTAGCATAGTGAGCGAGTTTTTCGTGGTCGTGATATCTCAATTTTTCTTCGGGTAATCCTAAGGAGATAAAGAATTGTTTACCATATTCTTTAAAGTAATCATATAGTTCGGTATCAGTTCCCTCTTTACAGAATGTCTGATATTCCATTTGTTCAAATTCAATAGTCCGGAAAGTAAAGTTACCGGGAGTAATTTCGTTACGGAAAGCTTTACCTATTTGACCGATGGAAAAAGGTAATTTCGCCCGCATTGTTCTTTGAACATTTAAAAAGTTAACATATTCCCCTTGGGCATTTTCCGGGCGAAGATAAACGATGTTTTTAGCATCTTTAACTACTCCTCTTTGAGTTTCAAACATCAGGTTAAATTCACGAATATCGGTAAAGTCGCAAGCCCCACATTTAGGACAAGGAACTTGATGCTCTTTGATGTATTGCATTAATTCTGCGTGAGTCATACCATCAGCGTGAGCATTCGGGTCAAAATCGGCGACTAAATTATCGGCACGATGCCGCATTTTACAATGCTTACAATCTACTAGGGGGTCAGAAAAACTAGCTACGTGACCGGAAGCTTCCCAAACTTTAGGATGCATTAAGATATCAGCATCTAATTCATAAGCATTAGGTCTTTCTTGAATAAATCTTTTACGCCAGCAATCTTTTACGGCGTTCTTAAGCCGACTACCAAGGGGTCCATAATCCCAAGTATTAGCTAGTCCTCCATAAATTTCACTACCTTGAAAGATATAGCCATATTGTTTGCAGTAGTTTACTAAATCTTCCATTTTTAATTCTTGCATTTTTAATCTCTCCTTCTTAGCGATGAAATAAAAAACGCCTAGAACAACATAGGGACGCAGTAACTACGTGGTTCCACCCTATTTATTTCTAGACGAAATCGCTTAATTAGTATATAGCTCCTAGTTTGCCAAACTATTCATCGCTTGTATATCTACATTATATACGATATTTTAAATTTTGACAAGGTCTTGTAAGAACTTTTTACTATTTAAATATAAGCCGGTATAACGTTCATAATAACGATTTAAAAAGTCATTAATGATCTTAGCATTTTCCGGTTTAATATTTAAGGAAGTTATACTAGGTATTTTAACATAATAGTACATTCTAATTAGTTGAATTATCGTTTTATCGATAATGATTTCATTAGTATAGCAATTCTTACATATATAACCACCTTCATCAGGGTCAATAGTAACAATATTTTTCATACTGCCACAACGAATACAAGAATTAAGATTTAAACCAACGCCTAGGTAATCTAAGTATTTAAGTTCTAAAATATTCGTAATAACTAAGGGATTAAAGCCTTCATCAATCTTTTTTAAAGCGGCTATAAAATCATCATAGATTGTATAATTATAACTTTCTTTGACAACTTGATAAGTTAGTTCACTTAGGTAAGTGGCATAACTTAATAAAACGATATCTTTAAATAGATTTTTAAAAACATAAGGGGTATCGATATCGATAAGATGTGATAATTTATGTTCAAAGTAATCAATATGAAAGATACCATAGGTAAATTTAGTAGCTTTAACTCTTAAAGGATTTTTTAAACTCTTGACATTTTTAGCGATAACGCCAATAAGGCCTTGTTCGCGGGTCAAGATATTTAAAATTTTGGATGATTCCCCACTAGGGGTTTCCGTTAAAATAAAACCTTCAACTTTCTTTAACAAGATTATCCCTTCTTTTCTTGTTTTTTATATTCTAAATAATATTCGATCTTACCTGTTTTTTTAAATTTTTCCCAAGCTTCTTTTTTATTCATAAAAACAACCCATCCTCTCTTACTTATATAGTGGGCTGTTAAATTAAATTTTATTCAAAATCTTTAAAACCTAGTTCACTTAAGTACTTTTCTTTATCGCGCCAATTCTTAATGGTTTTAACATATAATTCGAGAAATACTTGTTTACCGAGCAGTTCTTCGATGTCTTTTCGAGCTTCGATACCAACTTCTTTTAATAAAGCTCCATTTTTGCCAATGACAATCTTTTTTAGCGAATCGCGGTCAACGATGACATCGACGACAATATTGACAATATTGGGTAATTCTTCGTAAGAAGCAGTTAAACAAGTGATACTATGGGGAATTTCTTGCTCGGTATGATTGAGTAATTTTTCTCTAACATATTCACTAATCATAAATTTCGTGCTATTAGTCGTAATCGTATCATCTTCGAAATAACGGACATTATCCGTTAAGTACTTTTTGATGACTTCGATTAAGCGTTCAATATTATCATTTTCTTTAGCCGAAATTGGAACGATTTCAACGAATGGATAAACATCTTTATAATCATTAATTCTACCGAGTAGTTGTTCTTTCGTTAATTTATCAATTTTATTAAGGACAAGAATTACCGGAATATCACTACCTCTTAGTGTTTCCATAATATAATTATCACCTTTACCTAGACCTTCATAAGCATCGACAATAAAGAGAATAACATCGATATCTTTAGTCAAAGATACGGCTTGTTTATTTAAAATCCGTCCTAATTTATTAAGGGGTTTGTGAATACCGGGAGTGTCAATAAAGACTATTTGGGTATCGGGTTCATTGTAAATTCCTTGGATAATATTGCGTGTTGTACCAGCTTTATTAGAAGTAATTGCAATTTTATGTTCCGTTAAACTATTTAATAAGGTACTTTTACCGACGTTAGGACGACCAATGATGCTAACAAAACCACTTTTCATAAGCTATAACCCTAACATTTCTATAATATGGGGAATATACACTAGACAACCGATAATGGCCGCAATAATCGATAAGACAAAGGTAGCAGCACTGCCACAGTCTTTGGCAATTTTAGCTAAAGGATGAATTTCCAAAGTCACTAAATCGACAACGGCTTCGATGGCGGTATTAATAAGTTCACCGGCTAAAACGATACCGATAGCAATCGCAATAAAGGCCCATTCCGTTAAACTAATATGGCAAATAAGTCCTAAAGTTACTGCTAAAATCGTAGCAAAAACGTGGATTAACATACTCTGCTCATATTTATAAGCATATTTTAAACCATCAATGCTATAACCAAAACTTTTGATAAAGCGTTTAAAACCCCGTACTTTAATTTCATCGCGTGATATTTTTGGCATTTAAAATCAACTCCTGTAAATCAAACATTTCTTTTTCATCAGCGCTATTCATATGGTCGTAACCTAAGAGATGTAGTAGACCGTGGACACAGAGGAAGGACAATTCTCTTTTCTCACTGTGGCCATACTCAATAGCTTGACTTTGCATTCTAGGAATACATACATAAATATCTCCTAAAACTCGACAATTATCATTATACACTATGTCGGCATTATCTTCAAATGCAAATGATATAACATCCGTAACGGCATCTTTGTTACGATAAGTGCGGTTTAATGTTTGAATCTCTTTTTCATCGACAAAAATAATCGAAAATATGGCCTTCTTAACTTGTTCGTGCTCTAGAGTATAATCGAGAACATCTTTTAAATAAGCATAATCGTGATATAGATTATTATCAACTATTGTATAATCATTCATTAAAACCACCCAAATCCGACAAAGCGACTAAAGTAAATGACTAAAGCGATGACCGCAATTAAACTTAGTAAATTATAAAATAAGTCGCTTTTAAATAATGAAGGTAGATGTTTTTGAATCGCGGTAAGAGCAATATAGAGAAGAAAACCACAAATCCCCCCGATGACATTGAGGATGATATCATCGATATCGAAAGCTCGTCCAATGTGATACTGCACTAGTTCAATGGCAAAACTAGTTATTAATGTAACGATAGTTATTTCGCTAACTTTTTTGGCACTGATATAATGGGAAACGAAAAAGCCGAAAGGAAGAAAAGCTAAAATATTGCCAATAACATTATAGATGAATAACTTACTACCAAACTGATACCGCGTTATTTCTACAAAGGGAACTAAATTTAAACCGTGATTACCCGATTCGGTATTAGTAACCAATTCAAATAGCAACAAGATATAGATGACGAAGAGTAAATTGAAAGTCTCTTCGTGAAAGACGATATGCTGATGACCAATCCGCAAATGCGCCAACCGCACAGTCACGATAATGATACAAAAGATAAAGATCATCGGCCAAGCAGCGGCCAAAGTATTATAAATAGCATTGGTAAACATACAACATCTTCCTTTTTATTCGAGTTGATACTCTTCTAAAGCTCCTATCTGTTCTTCAACAGTAACAAAAACCTCTACATATATTGTACTATCATTTACGCTTTTTTTCAAAACTTTTTGTGATAATATTTGATAATCGGAATGTAACTTAACAGCCATCTTTTCGGTGATTTCTTGATCAATAGCTTTTAAAACCTCTTCATCGGATAAACTGATGGTTTCTTGCGTATATTCTTTTTCTTTTTGATAGTATAATTTATAATCCCCTACTTTGATTAAAAGATGATTTTCGCTATCCGCTGTATCTAACCGAGAGCGGAGAATCTTATAAGAATCTTTGGCAGTTTGGAAAAGAAAATTGGTGCGCGTTTTCCCCGTATAATTTTTGACGACTTTAGTTTTCGGCATCGTAATGTTCACGGTATACCAAGTTTCGGCATAAACTTTGGCATCAGCACAAACGTTGTTTTTAACCTCCTCATTAAAGGTAATGGCCCCGCTCACGATGATATCCCCGACTCTAACATAGTTATTGACGTTTTTAACGTTTTCCCCTTGGCTAGTAATAATCCGTCTAATCATCCCTTCTTTTTGGGCAACAATATGACAATATTTAGTAGATTCCGTAATATCCGTTAAGATTTTATCTTGCACCCGGACTTGATAATCCATTCCAACGCGAATAATTTCTAACCATTCAATGCTATCTTTATATTTAGTAAGTAAATTGGTTTTAATATTTTGTAAATCGGCAAAACTTTTCCGCAAGCTAAACTTTTTTAATCCTTGCTCTTGCAATTCGGTAGTAATTGTTTCCCGAAGTTCGGGATTAGAATGGATAACATTGATATTAGCCGTTAAATTACTAATAAAGTAAATAAAGATAAGCATTAAAACAATTAAATAAAGAGATAGACTATTCTCGCGTAGGGTATCTTGCAAATGATAAATTCCGTAATCTTGAACTTTTTGAACTTTATGGTATTTAGCTAAACGTTTATAATCTTCCCAAGTAATTTTAAGAAATAGATAGTCATTATCGTGAACTATTTCATACATATTAATATGGAGAGAAGATAATAATTTTAAGTCTTTAAGGTGATTATTACTTTTAAATTTTACTTTTACAAAGTGGATTTGCGAAGAATTATTATTTTTCATCTTTCAAAGTTAACCTTTTCAATATTACCAGTTATTTGCATTTCATTACTTAATACTTTAGTAACTTTTAAATTATCTCCCGTAATATGGACAGAAAAATTAGCAAATTTTAAATAAATTTCGGTCTCCGTTAAATTTTCTAGCGATAGATAATTATAGATATGGGTATAGTTACTAGTAATATCGATAAAATATTCATTATCGTATAAATAATTACGAACTTGATTTAAAAGTTTCATTTAATCACCAATAAAGTATATGAAAAAAAAGACTATTTAAGTCGCTTACTTAACTAGTCTTTCTCTTACTAAATTATTTACTTGTTTCATATCTGCCCGGCTGCCGAACTTTTCGGATGCCTTACGCATTATAAGACCCATCGATTCGGGACCTGTTGGATTAACTTCCGCAAATATCTCATCTAAACCGGCATTAATCGCTTCTAAAGATAATTCTTCAGGAAGATATTTAGCTAATATTTCAACTTCTTTAGTTAAATTATCTACTAAATCTTGACGATTATATTTGGTATATTCTTCAATACTATCTTTGCGGATTTTAACTTGATGTTTAATAACACTGATAGCTTCTTCATCACTTAACTCGTGCTTTTTACTAATCTTTTCCGTTTGTAAAGCACTTTTTAACATTCGTAAAACGGATAAAGTAAACTTATCAGCAGATTTCATGGCGTCGACCATTTCTTTGCTAACTTGTTCTGTAATTGTCATCAAATCACCTTAATCTCTCTTGTGGCGACGAGCATTCTTAATTTGCTCTTTCTTTTCATTCCGCTTTTTTACACCAGGTTTTTCATAGTGTTTTCTCTTTTTTAATTCTGAAGGGACACCGCTTCTGGCAACTTTAACTTTAAATTTTCTTAAAGCACTATCAATATTGCCATTCGTAACCACTACTCTAGTCATACTTTCCCTCCCTTCATCACTACCTCAAATTATAGCACTAGCAAGGCGGTTTGACAAGAATTTATTTAATAAAATCTAATAGGAAGTTAGATGATTACCATCATAGGTCCGATTATATAAAGCTGTTCCTTCAAAGTAGGAAATGTTGGCTTTTAACCATTCTAATGGGGGAATGGTTGAACCGGTAGCGGCTGTCAAATCAATAAGCACTAAATCATCGATATAAAGAGGGCTGCCGGTCTTATTTGTTTCCGTAATCACTAATTGCCAATTATTGTTGTTTGCAATACTCGAGGGAATAGTCACAATAGAGCCGATAGTTTGCCAAGATTGTAGACTAACGAAGGTCGTAAGATTAGGAAAAGGGTAAGTAGAACCACTACTAGTTTGTTTAAGAGCAATGGAAGAGTTAGTACCTGTTGCCGATAGCGGGGAATAAGCTTTCATTCCCAAATAATAAGCGTGGCCAGGAACAATATTGGCACTGATATTTTGAGTAATAGTTACTGTTTTAGATACCGAAGGAACTGCTAGTTGTAGGGAACGGGAATAAGAAGCATATTGCTGATTAGTATAGCTTATAGATGAATCGGATAAGGACCAAGCCGTATTTTGTTCCATATTACCATTCTTTAAAATGTTAGTAAATCGCGCTAGACGTGCATTACCGGCGGCGGACAATTCATCTTTAATATCTTTATTCATTTCGTGAATTAGAATCCGATTATGGGTATAGTTAGCAATAATTAAACCCGCTACAGCAACAAAAATAATAAAGAAAGAATAGACTATCGCCATCGAAATAAACCCTTTATTATTCTTCATATAACCACCTACTATAGGTATTATACCGTAATTTTTATGAACTCACAATAAAAAAGAAGCGGTGCCAGCTCTAAGGAGTGAAAATTTTTCGCAATCAACCAATTTGATATAATATAGAAAAGGTGGTTGATTAATTTGATGA
>CANQMM010000043.1 GCA_947624955.1 uncultured Bacilli bacterium
AATAAATATTTCAAATTTTATTTATCAAACTAAATTCTCGGTTATAAAAAAACGGGAAGCTAACTTTTTATTTAGTGAAAATGCATTAATCCTTGAAAAGTAATCGAGAATATTGTATAATAGATTACAATTTATAAGAAGTGGGGTTGTAGAGATATGAAAAATTTTAAGTATATTCTAATATTTATTCTAATGGGCTTTATATTACCTTTGAATGTTTTAGCTGAAGGAGTTAAGTTAACAACTGATAAGGAAGATTTAACTATTGGGGATGAAGTCGTAGTAACTGCGACGGTCGATAGTGATAAAAAGTTATATGCTTTAATGGCTACTTTAAACTATGATAAGGCCGTATTTGAAGAAATCGATGAACGGGGGTTTATTATCGATAATGATGGTGTTTTAGTAGTTTATAATGAAGAAAATAATAAGTTTGGGATAATTAATAAAGCCGGAGAAATACCTAGTGAACTTTTTAAGATTAAGTTAAGAGTTAAGAAGAATGCCAATGTTGGGAATGCCAATATTACTTTAACAAATATTTCGAGTTCGGATGGTAAAGATAAGTATAGTTACGAAAAAGCTTCCACTAAAGTATTAGTCACAAGAGATGCTAAAGACGGGGAAGAAATTCCGGTTAATGAAGAAAAAGAGTTTAATGATCAAGAAGAACAAGAAATAACCGTTAAGACCAATAAACCGGTAATGATAAGTAGCGGAGTTTTAATAATTATTATTGGATTAGTAACGTTATATCTTATTAAACAAAGAAAGAATAAAAATTTAATTATTGGCCTCATTTGTACAATGGGAGTTTTAGTTATTGCTGTTGGGGCTTTACTGATTATTAATATGGGTAAAAAAGATGTTAATAATGATGGGAAGAAAGATTATAATGATGCAAAAGATATTATTAAATATTTAATTGAAATGCAAGGAGAAGAAACTCCGGATAATCAGCATAAACCGGATTACGATGTTAATAACGATGGTAAAGTAGATGTTAACGATGTTGGGGGAAGTACGGAAAATACTACGGATAAAACAAGATTTGTCATTACTTTAGCAGATAATAATATTACGGAGTGGTATATTGAAAGAGGTAAAGTAACTCTTGATTTTGCTGCTATTGTATCACCTAGTGAAATTATTAAAGAAGCAATGGTCGATGGGGTTAAATATCCGGTAGTAAATAATGGAACTTATTATAGTGTGGAGGTTTCTACTCCGATGGAAGCTGGAGCCCATAACTTTAAGTTTACAAAAGTTACTTTGAGTAATGGTAGAGAAATCGATATCAATTATGAGACGACTAGAGAAATATTGAAACAAGAACCTTATGTTGATATGTTTAATTTTGACGAAAAAACTTCAACTTTAACTTTTAAATTGGAGGATAAGGACGAAGCGTTTATAGATGGACACATTGTCATCGCTGATAAAGATGGTAATGAGGTTGTTAATCAAGCAATTACCACTAATAATAGTATTAAGTATGACTTTGAATATGAAGAAGAATATAGTGTAATGATTTTTGCTTCTTTTGATTTAGATACGAATGCTCTTAATAATATAACGGGAGAAAAGAATCGAGTAGATAATTCGCCAATCTATAGTCATGTTTTATCTATCGATAGCAATTATAATTTTACAATTAGTGATGTAGTTATTACGGATGCGGTAGAAAAAGGCGATGTACCAACTATTACTTTTACTAGTACCAATAATAAGGGGTATGTAGTAGAATACATCGTTATCGATGGTATAAGATATGCAGCTGCTAATGAGTATGGGAAAAATACTTATACAGTTAAATTAGAGGGAATGACTTCTGATACTTATGGTAAAAAGCATATCGATATTGATAAGGTAGAAATAAGTAATTATAAGGTATTTGAAAGAGGTAAAGATTATAATTTAAATACTTTAAGTTATACGGTTCTTAAGAATGCCCCAACGGTAGAAGATATTAAGTTAGAGGTAGATAAGGATAAAGAAGAAATAATCGTCAATTATCAAGTAAATGATAAAGATAGTACTTTGAATAGCTTAGATCTCTACTTAATGGATGCCAATAATAAATTAGTAGGGATCGTCAATAACGTAGAAAATGGTAATAGGATGCCAGTATCCTATAAAGGAAATATGGCTGGGGGATACAAAGTTAAATTCTTAGCTAATTATAACCTAGGAACTGATAGACATATTTATACGGATGTCAATGTGGGCGAAGAAAGTATTACAACGCAGAAAGATATTAAGATAAGTAATGTTTATGTGGGTATTGTCAACAATAATAACAATAATACCAACCCATTCCCAACTAAGGGACAGAGTAAATACCAAATTAAAGTTACTTTAGAGGTTTCCGATGAAATTAAAGCCAAATACAATGGTTTTTCCGGGGTAACAATTAATGGCTTAAATTTTGATGGCGGAGCGAATGGCATCGGTGATACAACGATTAGTTTTACCGTTCCTAGTGAATCCGGAGTTGTCGATTTAAGAATTGACCGCGTTAAGTTAAGTAGTGAAAGTTATCAAGGGGTTTCTCAAGCTTTCTTTGCTGTCGAACCATATACAGCGCAAATCGATGTTTTAAAAGATAAACCAACAATTAAGAATTTGGAAGTAGTGGAAGAAGATTACTCTAGTGGGTCAGTCAAATTTAGGTTTGAAGTTGTCGATGATAAAGGCGGATTTAAAAAAGGTTATATTGAATTAAATAAAGAGAAACAGGATATTACTCTAGGCGTTAATGAGATTACTTTTAATAATGTTACTAAAGATAAAGATTTAGATTTAATCTTCTTTGGGGATTATGATTTGGATACCAATACTTTAAAAGGTTATGATGAAAGTAAAAATAGTTATCAAAACCAAGAATTATTTAAAACCGTTTATGGATTATATGGTAAGGATATTTATGATAGTGTTATAGTAACTGATGTAAGTAGTAATCAGTATTTGGAAAAACAACAAGAAGTTACTTTGAATTTTAAAGTTACAGCCGATATTCCGCTAGTAGTTAAACAAGTAGTTATCGATGGTAAAATTTACGATGTAATTACAGATGATAATACTTATCAAGTAGTAATACCTGGTTATTATACTTCCGGAGTTAAAGAGATTGTAATTGAAGAGATAATTTTAGATAATGGTAAAAAAGTTACTTTGAAAAGCGAAGTTAAAAAACAAGTAGAAGTGTTAAAAGACCACGTAGAATTATATGATTTTAAATATGAAGTTCAAGAAGACAGTATAAAATTAAAATTAAATTTAAAAGACGATGACAAAGCTATATTAGATGATGTAAGTAAGTCAGTAGTAGTTAAAATCTATAATGAAAAGAATGAATTATTAGATAGTTTACCTTTTAAAGAGGAACTAGAATTCAAAAAAAGAGATAATATATTACGTTATTATGTAATAGTTGAAGCAAGTTACGACCGGGATATTACTCGGGGAGGAGATAACATTTACCAAAATATTCAGTTATATAGTGATGTAATATCTATTGATGAAAATAATATTGCAATTAAAGATATCACGGATGTTACTTTATATATGGTTGGGGAAGATAAGTCAACAGCAGTCGATAAAGTAAATGTTACCGATTTAGAAAATAACTTAAATAATTATTTTGTTAAAATAGCGATGGCCGATTTACCTTCAATTCACGCAAAAATTAAGAAAGTTGTCAGAGAAAACGGGCGTTTAATTTTAGTACTCGATTATGAATACACGGTAAAAGATAAAAGTGAAGATTTAAGAATCGACTTTGGACCGATTAATGATGATGTAGCAATCAATGAAGCTAGACCGGAAACGGTAGAGCAATTAATTGCCAGAATTAAAGAAAATCCGGGAGCAACCATTGTTTTAACGCACGATTATGACTTTGCGAATGTCAAAGTGGAGACAGCTGATTATTTCGACGTAGAATTTAGTGGAACGTTTGATGGTAATGGCCATACTATTAAAAATTTAAATAAACCTTTATTTAAAGCTATTATGGGTGGTACTGTCGAAAACTTGAGATTAGAAAATATCAATTTAACGACGACGGATGCACATGGGGCTTTAGCTAATAATGCCAATAATGCGACGATTAAAAAAGTTTATGCTAGTACTATTTCTAAATCTAATTCCGGATTTGATTCCGGCGGATTAATCGGTAAAGCCACAAATAATACTTTGATTGAGGAATGTCGAGTTACGAATTTAAAACTCAGTGTGGGAACTAACTTACAACGTAATGGTGGTCTAGTAGGAAGCTTAGAAAATTCCAAAATAAACAATAGTTATGTTGTCGGTAGTGTATCCGGAAATTGGAACTATATAGGTGGCCTAGTAGGGTTAGCTAGCGGTAGTGATATTAGTAACAGTTTAACCAAAGTTAATGTTGGCGGAGCTCTATCTTGTGGCTTTGTTTGTTCAACCGGTGGTACGACATTTACTAATAACGTTAGTTTAAGTACCGGGGGCACTAATGCCTTCGTCAATAACTATAAAGTTTTAAATAATAATTATTATTTAGTTAACGAAAAAGGCGAAACGCAAAACGCTACGACTTTAATAGCAATAACCCAAAATGAAGTAAATAAAGAACTATTTACAGATAAGGCAAAATTTAATGAAGATGTATGGGCATTTAAAAATATTTCTTATGATAATTTACCAATATTTATCGATGAAATTATTTCTAAAGTAGATAAAGATGCAGTTGGTGAAGACTATGACGAAGACAAAGAATTATTATATAGTAATTTAATGTTATTAATGCCTTTCTATGATAGTAAGAAAATAGTTAGTAGTGCGAAAAACATCGAGATGGATAATTTACTTGCTAAAGAAGAGATTGAACATGTTATACCAGTAGATGATAAGGGAAATATTGTTACTTATTTAACTACGGATAATCCAAAAAATATCAAAAAGATTATTATCGTATTTAAAAATCAAAAATCAGTTACTTATGAGGTAAAATATGATAAATCTTATGATATGGTAGCTAGTTACCGAATTAGTGATTTAATGATCGATTATACATTTAATCATTATGTAATCGATAGTGATTCACAATTAGTTAATAACTTGACAAACTATTTAGAGGGTTTAACTTATGAAGATAATTTAGATAAATTAACGACAACAGATGACAGTAGATTGTATAAAGAATATTATAATGATTTTACAAGATATGAGTTAAAAGAGTTTGTCTTAAAATATTTAGCAAATAGTAATTATGCGATTACCAATAAAAGTGAAGCAATTAGTGATTATCTAGAAAGAGAAATTAAAGTTGATCAAAAATTAGAAAAAATGCTCTACGTATATAATTACTTTAAACGTTTCTATAGCGTCGATATTAATGGTATTATGTTAAATGATTTAATACTATTTGGTTCTCAAGGATTTAATGAAGGAATGACGCCGGATAATATAACTAGTTTATATCTAAGTGATCCAAAGAACTTTGAAACTAATAGAACTAGTGATGTATATTCCGCATTATTAAGTAAGTATACGGGTTATACAAATATTCCGGAATTATTAGAATACTTTGTTAAGGTTTTAAGTACCGAAGATGTTGCTGATTGGTATGCTAAACAGTTTAAAGGTTATATCGTCGAATTAGGAGTAGAAGATCAACCGGAAATTATGTATAGATTATGGGATCATATAAAAAATAAGGATGTAAATACGAATGTTAGTTGGTATAATTATGCATTACCTATTTTAACAATTCCGGAGAATGGTGCTTATATTATTTCTAGTCCGGTACAGTTTGTAATAGGATCTCAAAGAACGTATATTAATGATCCAAGTGATCCACAAGAACACGAAAAATTAGTCCAAAGAATTGATACTTATGCCCAAAGAATGATCGATTATTATACGGCAGCTGCTAGGATACTAGATGATGCACAAGTATTTAATGATATTCATACAATTCAAATCGATAAGCGTTATACATATGAAAATGGAATAATGACTTTCCAAAATCCTTATTCTACGCAAGAACCATTCCATAAGTACTTTATTGAAGCAATTGGTCAATGGGCTTATAACGATTATAATGCAGCGACAGCTAATGGTGCTTATGTTATATGGCGAGTTGAGGGGTTAATGGATGGTGATTTGACTGCAGGTTCAGAATATACATTCCATACTTGGTCACACGAATCAGCTCACAATATTGATGCAAGATTATTCTTAAGAAATAACGGTCGAAGATTTGATGCTGGTGGTGAAGATTACGCGGATGGTAATCTAACACAATCATTTGGTGATGGCGATATCGTTATGAATTTATCTAGACATTTTGATAAGAATGCGTTAATTAGTGCTAATTTGGATCCTGATAGAATTGATAGTCAACAAGAAATATATGATTTCTATAACAAGTTATTTGATACATTATATATTATGGATTATCTAGAAGGGCAAGCATTCTTAAAGTTAACAGCTGAAGAGCAAGCGGCTCTAGCAGTTCAAGTTTCATATCCAAGAGAAAGTACGAATACTTTAGCAGGACACGAATATTTACAAAGACAACATACCGTATATAAAGAGGTATCAGTTGAAGATATTAAAGCGATGAATTTAACTTCGATGGAATCTTTATATAATAATAAATTAGTTATGTGGCCAGGAGTAATACTATCAACTTATACAACTAATCGTTATGGTGGGGAAAACATTTATAAAGTTCGTTGGTATCAACCACATAACGATAAAGGACGACCTGATTCTTATAGTTTAAAATGGTTTGCTTATGAAATGTTAGGTTATGCCGGATATGATGAAGGATATATTGAATACTATAGTAATATTCATTATGTTAAAGATAAAGTAGCGAATGTTGCTAGTGACGGAGTAAGCTACGTTTATGATAATAATGGTAATCCAAAATATTCTGATGTAAATTATAAGACGGACTTAATGGCTTTAAGAAAAATCACCGGTCAAGATGATATAACTTTTAAAGATTATAAGTTAGGACGCTTCGATAAAGTAGAGGACAATTTAGCAAGTATTCAAATTATCGATGTCAATGAATACTTTACAAAATTCTATAATGCTTTAAAGGAAGATGCAGCCACGGTGATTGCCGCAAGAACCAAAGCGTATGAGTTATATCCGGGCGATGAAAAAGAACAAGTGGATAAACGCAATAAATACATAACGGATAATAAAGCTAAGAACTTTGTTAAAAGTACGGATGTAAGAAGAAGCTTATATTATACTTTAAAAAATGGAACAAATGACTTTTCGGGATTAGTATATGATGCTAATAATCAAAAGGAAGTAAAACCATTTACAGTTCCTAGTAACTAAGATTGCTAATTAAGGCAATCTTTTTACTTGCTTTGAAAATATAGGGTAAATATGTTATGCTATTATTGGTAAGAGTTGATTTTAAGCAAATTAAATGAAGGATAAAAATGGGATAAAAAAATTGCCAAATTATAAAATGAGAAAATTATCAAGAGAAGTTTTATTTGAAATATGTTTAATTTAGTCAGGAGGCGATTTATATGGTAAATAAATCAAAAAATAAAATAGTAAATAAAGTTTTAAATGATAAATATACTGACAGCACTTTTGAAAGCATAAAACATTTAGATGATTATGGAAATGAATATTGGTATGCTAGGGAACTTTAAAAGGCATTAGAATACAGTGATTGGCGCAACTTTTTAAAAGTTTTAAACAAAGCAAAAGTGGCTTGTAAAAACTCAGGATTGAATGTAGATGAACAACTCGTTGAAGTCAACAAGTTGTCGAAGAGAAATAATAATGCTAATGTCAACATACAAGATTATAAAAAATCGAGATACATATGCTATCTTATAGTACAAAATGCTTATCCAAGTAAAGAAGTAGTTGCTTTAGGACAAACCTACTTCGCTATTCAAACAAGAAAACAGGAAATTACAGAGCAAGAATATGAAACTTTATCAGATGATGAAAAAAGATTTTATCAAAGAAAATTAACTAGGCAAGGTAATTATACGCTTCAAAAAGTCGCTTCATCTGCTGGTGTTAAAAATATGGCAGAATTTCATAATGCAGGTTATAGAGGATTATATAATGGGGAAACCGCTGATGATATTTTTAAAAGAAAGAAATTACGTTATAGAGAAGATATATTAGATAATATGAATGAAGATGAGTTAGTAGCTAATCTATTTAGAATAAATCAAAC
>CANQMM010000044.1 GCA_947624955.1 uncultured Bacilli bacterium
AAGTAAGAAAAGGAATAGGTGTAGGAACATCTATTTTTTTGTAAATCAAAAACTGTCCGTAGGTAAGTACTTTGAGCCAAGCAAATTAAATAGAAAAATAAAAATCACACTTAAGTAAAGTTAAAACAACATTAAAGATGGATATAATTCTAGTTTAAGCTTTATTTTATATATTTTATAAATTTCAATATAAATAACTATATTGCTCATAATACACTTTTAACTTGCATATGATTGGCATTATATGGTATAATACCTTTGCTTCAAGGAGGGAAATCCGCTGGTTAGATAATTATGATTTTCTGGTAATAGTTAGGAGGAATATAGATGAGTAATATTATTGATAAGATTAATGAGAAGCATGTGAGAAAAGATATTCCTGAATTCCGTGTTGGTGATACTGTACGCGTAGATGTATGGGTTAAAGAAGGAAAAAAGGAAAGAATTCAAGCATTTGAAGGTTTAGTTGTTGCTAAACAAGGTGGAAGCGTTTCTGAGACTTTCTCTGTTAGAAAGAAATCTGGCGGAATTGGAGTTGTAAGAACATTCCCAGTTAATGCTCCAACAATTGATAAGATTGTCGTTGTTAAGAAAGGTTATGTTAGAAGATCTAAACTTAACTTCTTAAAGGGCATGAAGAAAGAATACAAAGTAAAAGAAAGAAATTAAATCCGATAAAGGATTTTTTCTTTGCTATGAATTTAAGGTTGTCAAAAGAAGGAAATTTGTAGTATACTAAATCTACATTAATAATTTAATCGTTGAGGAAGAAAAGGTAAGTAGGAAGATTTAAAGAGAGTTCAGATTGGTGAGAATGAATAATAGGAATACTTATTAGCGCTAACTTCGGAGATTAAGCGGTCACCCGTTAGAGAAAATGAGAAAAAGATAAGGATGGTACCGTCTTTTATGACTCCTTGGTATTGTCCTTTTTTGGTGGAGGCGAAGATGAAAGTTATATTAATAGCTGGGAAAAGTGGTTCAGGGAAAAGTGAAGCGGCAAAGTATATAAAAGAAGAGTTAAGAAAAAGGAATATTAAAGTTTGTATTACGGGATTTAGTAAATATTTAAAATTATTTGCTACGGAAGTATTGGACTGGGATGGTCAAGAAGATGATAAACCACGAGAATTTTTACAAGATTTAGGAATGCAAGTAAGAAAAGTTAGAGATGACTATCTAGTTAAGCGGATGATGGAAGATTTAGAAATCTATAAAATGCTTGTCGATGTGGTAATTATTAGTGATGTTAGAATGCAAGAAGAAATCGAGACGATAAGAAAGTATTTTGATACCGTTGTAATTAGAGTAAATCGTTTAGTAAATAATAAACTCACGGATAAACAGCGAGCACATATAACGGAGAATGCTTTAAATGACTATAATAATTATGATTATATAATTGATAATAATGATGATAAATTAAGAGATAAAGTAATGAAGATAGTAGAGGAGAGATTTTAATGAATTTAAAAGATTTATATATTAACTTTTTTATTAGTAAAGGGCATAAACAAATACCGAGTGCCCCGGTAGTACCGGAAAATGATCCATCAGTATTATTTAATACAGCGGGGATGCAGCCATTAATTCCTTATTTAATGGGTCAACCACATCCTTATGGAACAAGATTATGCGATTATCAAAAGTGTGTAAGAACTAATGATTTAGAAGCTATTGGGGATACTACGCATCATACTTTCTTTGAGATGCTAGGCAATTGGAGTTTAGGGGATTATTTTAAAGATGAAAGTATTGCTTGGAGTTTTGAATTTTTGACAAAAGTATTAAATATTCCCGTTGAAAGATTAGCCGTAACCGTTTTTGCCGGAAATAAAGATATTCCTTTTGATGAAGTAAGTTACAATAAGTGGTTAAGTCTAGGAATTAAAAAAGAGAGAATTGCTAAAACAGTTGAAGATAATTTTTGGATTGCCGGCGAGTCAGGACCTTGTGGTGGCGATACCGAGATATTCTATTTCCGTAGTGAAGATGCGATACCGGATACTTTTGATCCGGATGATGAACGTTGGGTGGAAATATGGAATAATGTATTTATGCAATATTATAAGGATGCTGAAGGCAATGTTAGTGAACTACCTAAGAAAAATGTCGATACGGGGATGGGGGTTGAAAGAACAACGGCCATTTTAGAAGGAGTTAAAGATAATTATTTATCGAGTATTTGGCTAGATGTAATCAATTTAATAAGTGATATTGCTAAAAAACCATATGTAGGTAATGAAAAGAGTATGCGAATTATTGCCGATCATTTACGGACAGCGGTCTTCATTGCTGCTGATAGAGCGGGAATTAAGCCTTCGAATACCGACCAAGGTTATATTCTAAGGAGATTAATTAGAAGAGCTATCCGGCATGCTAAAGCTTTAGGTATCGATATCAATAGTGATTGGGAAAGAAAAATAGCCAAGATGATACTCGATAAATATAAAGGATATTACCAAGAATTAGCGGATAATTATGATATCGTCTTAGAAGTATTAAGTAATGAAAAAGTAAAATTCAATCGAACTTTAGAAAAGGGTTTAAGAGAATTTGCCAAAGTTACAAGCAATCACCACGATATCGATGGAGTAACAGCTTTCCATCTATTTGATACCTATGGTTTTCCAATTGAACTCACGATGGAATTAGCTAGTGAATTAGGATTAAAGGTCGATGAAGACGGTTTTAAAGAAAAATTTAAAGAACATCAAGATAAATCACGGACGGCTTCGGCAGGGAAATTTAAAGGTGGTTTAGCCGGGAATAGCGAAATTGAAACTAGGTATCATACGGCGACGCATTTACTTAATGCGGCATTAAAACAAATAGTTGGTCCGGATGTTCATCAAAAGGGTTCAAATATCACTGATGAGCGAATGCGTTTTGACTTTTCTTGCGACCATAAATTAAGTGAAGAAGAGAAGAAGCAAGCAGAAGATTTGGTTAATCAATGGATAGCCGAGGGTATTCCAGTAACCGTTCAAGAAATGGCGAAGAGTGAGGCCATAGCATCAGGTGCTGAATGTATGTTTATCGAAAAGTATCCGGATATCGTAACTGTTTATAGTATTGGCGATGTTTCTAAAGAGTTATGTGGGGGGCCACATGTTAAAAATACCAATGAATTAGGTAAATTTCACATTGTTAAAGAAGAAGCTAGTAGTGCGGGCGTTAGAAGAATTAAAGCCGTATTAGAATAAAAGCTTTTTCTTTTTTATTTGACGTAAAATATTTTCCCTCAATACAGTTAAATTGTGCGTTTATATTTTTTCTGGAAATATGTCGGTTATAATCTTTTTAGATAGTATTATAGTAGGTGAAGGTATGAAAAAAATCAGTTTATTAATGGTCATAGGAACATTATTGATAATGAGCTTAGGTGTGGGAATTTCTTATTCGATGTGGAATGTCACAGCAACTCAAGGTCAACCTAATGTAATAACTACCGGTTGTTTTAGTGTAAGTTTAACCCCATCTTCAAGTGGCAGTCTATCATTAACTAATCAGTATCCAATGATTGATGATAAAGGTACAAAGTTACAAGCCTTTACTTTTACGATAAGTAATACTTGTTCCGTTAAAGCAAGTTACACCGTCTATTTAAATGCCTTGTCAACTAGTACGATGGATGGTGGTGCGGTCAAAGTTCAATGGAATGATGGCAATTACCAATTGTATAGCGCATATCCAGTTGGTCAAAGTGTAGGGACTGGCGGTACTTATAAAGACTCCCGAAAAATGGCTACTGGAACACTTAATTCGAAGGATAGCAGCGATAGTACAGTTACTTATAGTTTAAGATTATGGATAGATAATGGTCAGGGTAATGATATTGCTACTAAAAGTTTTTATACCCAAGTAGTAGTAGATGCTGTTAATGCCTAGCTAGAAAATTAAGTAAAAAATTGTAAAGAAATATTTACAATTTTTTTAATTGTTATATAATAATTGGCAAGTACTTTTGAGGAGGCGATGCGATGATTAGTAATTTACCTGTTCTATTACTTAAAAGTCTCGTTTTATTGCCGCATCAAGAAGTAAAACTAGAATTAAATAACGAACTAAGTAAAAAGATAATTAACTTAGCAAGTAAAAATCATAAAAGCCAACTGATTGTGGTGTGTCCAAAAGATCAGTATGAGGAAAGTCCGGAGGTTAGTGACTTACCACAAGTTGGAGTAGTGGGACATATTAAAAGTCGCATAGCTTTACCTAATGGTAATTACCGGGTAGTTATTACGGGAATTAAAAGAGTCAAGATTAAGTATTATGCCAATTATATCTTAGATAATGAAGTATTAGAAGCTAGTGGAGTAGAATTAGAATTACCTAAATTTGATGCGGTAGAAGAAACCGCTTTGAGAAGAAAATTAATCGAGTTAATGGAACAATATATAAAGGCAGCTGGGTATTTATCGAATAGCTTCATAATGAATTTAAAACGGTGTGATAATTTAAATGATTTAACGGATATGATTCTTGTTCAAGTACCTTTTAGTATCGAAAAGAAAATTCTCTATATGGAAGAAATCAATCCTTTACACCGAGCTAATGCGCTAATCGTCGATATCAATGTCGAGTTACAAGTTATCGAATTAGATCAGAAAATAGAAGAAAATTTGGAAATTGAATTTGCCGAGAGTCAAAAAGAAATCGTCTTAAGAGAAAAGATTAAAGCTATTCAAAAAGAATTGGGTGATGATGATCCCAAGGACGAATTAATAAGTGGTTACTTAGATACGCTTAGTGATTTAGATTTAAAAGAAAAAACCCGGGATAAGTTTTTAGAAGAAATTAAAAAGTTAGATTATATTAGTGAAGGCAGTCCGGAAGCCGGAACAGTAAGAAGTTATCTAGATTTAGTTCTCAATTTACCGTGGAATAAATATAGTGTCGATGAAAGTGACTTAGGAAAAATTAGAACTTATTTAGATCAAACCCATTTTGGTTTAAATAAGATTAAAGAAAGAATTATTGAATATATTGCCGTCAAAATGCGCAATGCCGATTTAAAAACACCGATATTGTGTTTTGTGGGACCTCCGGGTGTCGGTAAGACATCACTTTCTAAAGGCATAGCTGCGGCGTTAAACCGCGAATTTTATAAGATAAGTGTGGGGGGGCTTAATGATAGTAATGAACTAACGGGGCATCGTCGGACTTATATCGGTTCTTCACCGGGGAAAATAATGCAAGGAATTAAAAAATGTGGAGTTTGTAATCCGGTAATCTTAATTGATGAGGTCGATAAAATGGTCAGTGATTATCACGGCGATCCGGCATCAGTTTTACTAGATATCTTAGATCCGGAACAAAATGATATGTTTATGGATAATTATGTCGAAGAACCATTCGATTTATCTAAAGTCTTATTTATTTTGACAGCTAATGATATCTCGTTAATTCCGCCAGCACTTTATGATCGTTTAGAGATTATTGAACTTGCTAGTTACACGGAATTTGAAAAAATCGATATTGCCATCAAGTATTTACTACCGAGTATTTATCAAGACCATTTGATTAGTAGTAAAGAAATTAAAATCAGTCGGGAAATTATCTTAGATATCATTAAAAGATATACGCAGGAAGCGGGAGTTAGAGAGTTAAAACGCGAGTTAGAAATGATTATTAGAAAAATCATTACAAAATGTGAAGAAGACGGTTCCAAGATTAAAGTAACAGTGAAGAAAAAAGATTTGGTTACTTATTTAGGTCAACCGAAGTATAGTGATTTTGAAAATATCCAATACGATGGTTACGGGATTGTCAATGCCATTGCCTATACCCCCCTAGGAGGAGTCGTTATGCAGATTGAAGCGGCGATGTATGAAGGTAATGGTAAACGCGTAGTTACGGGATTACTCGGGCAAGTAATGAATGAAAGCATCGATGTAGCGATGAGTTATATTAAAGAAAATAAGGATACTTTTAAAATTAATGATTATTACTTTGATAAACGAGATTTACATATGCATTTTCTAGAGGGGGCAATTAAAAAAGATGGGCCTTCAGCCGGAATGGCGATTGTTACAACGATTTTGAGTTTACTTTTAAAAAAGAAAGTTCCTTGGAATATCTCGATGACCGGAGAAATCGGTTTAAAAGGTGAAGTCTTGAAAATCGGGGGATTAAAAGAGAAAGTAATCGGCGCTTATAATAGTGGGATTAAAAAGATTATTATTCCTAAAAGTAATGAATCAGATTTAGAAGATATTCCGAATGAAGTTAAAGAAAATATCGAATTTATTAAAGTGAAAAATTATTTAGAAGTCTATAAATTATTATTTGGAAATGAAGGATAAGCAAGAACTTATCCTTTTTCAGTTATAATATTATGAAAATATTCATAAAGTGAGATAGAAAGGATTGATTTTAATGAAGAGTGTTATACCTTATAAAAAAGAGATTGAGTTTAAAACTAAAATAGCAGAAATTTGTAGTATTTCTTTAGAACATCATTATGAAATAGAGGATTCAGAACTAAAGGGTGAGTTCGTAGTATCAGGGGATTATAAAGTTCACGAAGTCAGTGTCAATAAAGAGTTATTTTCTTATAGTTTGCCTTTTTCTATC
The DNA here is from genome assembly GCA_947624955.1 of uncultured Bacilli bacterium. Taxonomy (GTDB): domain Bacteria; phylum Bacillota_I; class Bacilli_A; order RF39; family UBA660; genus CALVJF01. The sequence goes on from CANQMM010000044.1 coordinate 6,580, forward strand.
GATTTATCAGAAGATATTGTAGTAGACAGTGTCAATTTTGAAATATTAGATTTTACTTATGAAGTAGTCGATGAAGATAAGTTAGAGGTGTATATCGAGTTTAGTGTGGAAGCCGAAGAAAAAGTGCAAGAAGAAAATATCTTTGAAACAATCGAAGAAAGAAGTACGGATGATGATTTAGAAGATTTAATTAAAATCGAAGAAGAATTAGAAGAGAGAAATACTAATGAAGAGGTAGTTGTTCCGGAAAAAGAGGAAGAACCCCTTGAAAAAGTAGAAATATTAGAAGGTAATAAAGAAAATACATATATTACATATCATATCCATATGGTTAAAGAAAGTGAAAGTTTAGAATCGATTGCGAGTCTTTATAATACATCGCGAGCAACGATTGAAGAATATAATGATATTAGTAATTTAGTTGTGGGTGATAAAATAATTATTCCAGTGGAAGATAATGAATAGTGAGGAATTACTAAAGGAAATATATAAACCATTAAGAGTAACTATTCAAGGAAAAGTCAAAATATTTGATACAACTGAAGGAAAGTTTGTCGTAAAAGAAAAGGGAAAAGCTAATATCAGGGATGTATATAGTTATCTTAATAGTCGTAATTTTTCTTATTTTCCTAAAATTGTCGATGATACTAGGAGCGGAGTAAATATTTACGAATATGTAGAAGATAGTCCAACACCGAAAAATCAGAAAGCTCACGATATGATTAGGTTAGTGGCTTTGCTACATAATAAAACTTCTTATTTTAAAGAAGTTAGTTTGGATACTTATCAAGAAATCTATGAGAATATCAAGAGTAATACAACCTTTTTAAGAGAATACTACAATAGTTTATTCGATGAATTTCTCTTAGAAGAGTTTATGAGTCCAAGTAAATATTTATTTACGAGGAATTATACGACAATTAGTGATGCTTTAAGTTTTTGTGATAAAGAATTAGATGAATGGTTTGATCTAGTTAAAGAGGAGAGTAAACAACGAGTAGCATTACTCCATAATAAATTAGAGTTAAGTCATTATATTAAGGGGGACAACGACTATTTAGTTAGTTGGGATGATAGTACGATTGATACACCAGTATGGGATATCGTGAAATTTTATAAAAAAGAGTATTATGATTTAGAATTTAGTAGTATTTTAAAAGAATATTTAGATGATTATAAATTAAATAAAGATGAATTGAAGTTATTGTTTATCTTATTAGTTTTACCGGATAAAATTGAATTTGGAAATAATGAGTATCATAATACAAATATCGTTAGAAACTTTTTAGATTATTTATTTAAAACCGAAGAATTAATAAGGCCATACTATGCGGAAGAGAAAAAAGAATAAAAGGCAGACTTCAACTAATAACACAAAAATATTAATTCTTAAGGGAATTATTAGTGTGATAATAGTTTGATAAAAAATCAGAATTGATAGGGCGATAATGGCTAAAACCGAAAAGAAACTACCACGAGGATTTTTTGGATACATAATACCACCTATTATACTTTATGATAGGGTTAGGTATTTGTGAGAAGTTAGTGTAGAATAAGTGTGGAGATTTTAAACTTAAAAATATGTTTTATAATTAAATTCATTTTAAGTCTAGAAGGA
>CANQMM010000045.1 GCA_947624955.1 uncultured Bacilli bacterium
TTACAATATGTTCCACTTGTACATAATGACTTCCCGTTATTATCGCTCCGCTCTGCTGTGTACATATCTTTTGTATTAGTATTACTATGTGTTTTTGTTGTTCCATCTACTGTTCCGGTATTCCACATTACTCGGGCTACTTGATTTCTGGCTGTTGCATCTAATCCTTTTGTTGGATTTTTTGTGCTTTCTGTAAAGTCACACGTTTTTGTCGATAGTCTATAATTCCCATAACAAGTGCCAAGTTGACTATTATAATAAGCTTCATTTAATGCCTTTTGAATTGCTGATGTGCTCCATTCATTTATACCAAAACCGTAATTGACGTTTGAGTCAGTTGAATCCCACGAAAAGGTACTCAATGCTTCATCTCTTATTATTTTCAATAGTTTTGTTTGGTTACACTTAGTTGTATAATTTTCAGTGGTTATTTTAGTCTCTTCAGTATCTTCGGGACATTCCCACATATTGTCAAATTCACCGATTATCCGCCAAATTTCTCCATTAAATGTTACGTAATTATCTGGAGTTGACCCTATATATCTAACATTTTTATTGGGGTCATCATTTTTCATAGTATCGCTATGCGTCGCTAATAAACTCTCTATATAATCGACCCCTGTTTGCTCTGCTGCTGAGGCACTAATTACTATTCTTGACTCAAATGTTCTTCCTCCTACAGTATCATTTGTACCACTATAATCTATCCAAAGTCGCAATTCATAAGTTATAGAACCTTGAGGATTTAAACCACCCGTAGTTAATGTTTTCGCTTCACTTGCGCCATCAGTTGGAGTTGCCTCCGGTTTATATTCTGAATACAATTTTGACTCATTATTATCTAACATAACTTTTACGTATTGTCCTTCCATATCTGAACCTGTTAGTTTTTCTAAATTAACTGCATAACTAGCATAAATACTACAAGTATTTTTAATTGTAAATGTATATGGTGTTTGTTCTTTACCTTTGTCATCAGAAATAGGATACTGATTTGATAAATTGATGACATTTTCTTGATTAATAATACTTATTTCAAAGCATCCTGATTGAACCACATTTGGAGTACCTTGTTTTTCTGTTTGTGTCCATAAAGCATAAGAAAATCCAATAGCTATCGATATTGTTAAACTAACTGCTAACAATCCTAATATAATTATCTTCTTATTCATATACTCACCATCCACGTACAATATTATTGTACTATACAATCTAATTGTACAATATTTCTATCTTTCTAGTCAATATCTTACTAATTTAGGATGTCGAATTTTGTCATAAAAAAATGACTTAATTAAAAGTCATCTCTATTTCTTAAGAATGGTGGAATATCTATTTCCGAATCTATATCATTATTTTGTTCTCTTACATAAGTAGGTTCTTCACTATTATAAGTTTCTCTATCATTATCAAATCCGGTAGCTATTACTGTAACAATAACTTCATCATTTAAATTCTCATTGATAACTGCCCCAAATATCGTATTAATATCCGTATTAGCAGCACTTCTTACTACTTCAGCAGCATCTTCTGCTTCAAATAATGTTAATGTATTACCACCGGTAATATTAATAATCGCATCAGTAGCACCTTCGATAGTCGTTTCCAAAAGTGGTGAAGAAACAGCTTGTTTAGCAGCTTCTATTGCTCTATTTTCGCCAACACCAATACCTATACCGATAATCGCATTGCCGCGTTTTTCCATAACTGCTTTAACATCGGCAAAGTCTAGATTAACTAATCCTGATACTGCTATTAAATCAGATATTGATTGGACACCTCTTCTTAATACATTATCAACTTCTTTAAATGCTTCAAGCATTGGTGTGGTCTTATCAATAATATCTCTTAAACGATCATTAGGAATAACAATTAAAGTATCAACGTGTTTCTTTAACTCTTCAAGCCCAACTTCTGCTTGTTCCATCCTTTTTCTTCCTTCGAATCTAAAAGGTTTAGTAACAATACCAACAGTTAAAGCTCCTAACTCTTGGGCAATTTCTGCAAATATTGGTGCAGCACCTGTACCGGTACCACCACCCATACCACAAGTAACAAATACCATATCAGCTCCCTTTAGAGCTTCTTCTATTTCTTTCTTGCTTTCTAGAGCAGCTTCTCTACCAATCTCCGGATTAGCCCCTGCTCCTAATCCTTCAGTAATACTTTTACCTATTTGTAATCTCGTTTCCGCTTTACTAACATTTAATACTTGTAAATCAGTATTAGCAACAATAAAATCTACTCCTCTAACTCCTGATTCAATCATTCGGTTAACAGCATTACAACCGCCACCGCCAACACCAACTACTTTAATTTTTGCAATTTGGTCCATTTCTAGTTCGTACATTTTATCCTCTCCTTAATTATTCAAAAAAATATCCAAACAACTTTCCTAGTAAAGAAGATTCTTGTTTCTTATGCATTCCACTTAATTCTTTTTGATCTTCTACACTAAAAATTGAATAATCTTTATCTTTCATTTTCATCTTACTGCTATAATACTTAATTAATCCTACACAAGTACTATATTTATTATTTCTAACCCCTATTTCATTTACTCTACCTAGGATGACATTCTTCCCAAATATTTCTTCTAAAACTAACGAAAAATCTACCGTTTCTGATAGTCCTCCTGTGAATATTATATAACTTATTTCTCTTTTTGTTAAGAGGTTAATTTGTTTTTTTGCGTTATTCAATATTTCCTCTAATCTACTCATTACAATCTCGGATAACTCATACTGATTGATCTTAACTTCTTCCCCTAATTTATTGGTCATTACCTCATAATCACTAGCTATAGCTAATCTCTTATGTGCTAATGCTAAATTCTCTTTTAGGTCTTTAGCTTGTTTACCATTGACTTTATAAATAAAGGCAATATCATTATCGATATTAGCTCCCCCTAGTTCTAATACTTTCGTATTGGTAAGTACCCCTTTATTAAATGTGGATAAAGTTGTAACATCTTCTCCCATATTGATAATAACTCCAACACTATTATCCGTATTTTCATTTCTAAAAGCATAGTAATCGCCAACACAACCAAAAGATATATCTAATACTTCGATATCTAATTTCTCTAAAGCATCTAATACCGGATACACAATGCTTTTAGGAGCAATAGCTAATACGGTTTTAACCATTAGCTTATCGCCAATCATCCCTTTAGGATCCCCTGTTACTATATCATCATCGATCTTATAAGTAGTTGGCATAACATTAACTAGTTCCATATTATCCCCAATTTTATTAGTAACAGAATCTTGCAATACGGCGATTATATCACTACCTGTAATAACTCTATCTTCACTAGTAATATCTACTGATCCTTCACTAACTATAAACTCTGCTTTATTCTCGGGAATAGTTACAATTAATTGACTAATCTTTAACCCAATTATTTCTTCACCCTTTTTAATTAATTCTTTCAAAGTATTAAAAAATAATTCTTCATTAACTATTAATCCCTTTTTAACTCCCTTACTAGGTACATTAGCTACTGCTAGGATATTGAGTTTCTTCTTAATCATTTCTCCTACTACTAGTTTTAAAGAATCACTACCAACATCTAAACTAGCCATTATCTTCCGCATTTTACCACCTACTTTATATTCTTAATTATATCTAATAAATACTTAATGTGCAAGAAACATAATACTATTCTTTTAAATATATCGCATAAGGTGCTACTAACTCCCCTACTAATACTTTAGTAGTACCGGGTAGATTCTTCCCATTACTCACTGCAAATGATTTATTAATTCGAAACTTCAATTGTGCCTTTAACTCTTTTCCCTCATTTTTCCCATACTTAACATTATAATTATCGATATTAAAATTATCTATTTCTTTAATTCCTCTTACTACAAAGGCAAATTCTGCTCCTTGTAATTGTACCGGTCCTTTAAACTTTTCATAATTTTGTTTATCGACTGAATAATAATTGATGTATCCAATATTGGAATCATAATTACTCTTCGTTTCAATTAAATAGATTTTCGGATTTTCTCCGGTTTGCTCATAATATTCTTGACAGAATTCTTGCACTTTCTTTGGTTGACAAAATACCCCGGAATAACCCCAAAAATGTACTCCGTGAATTTTCTCTTCTTCCCTTTTAGATTCTACTATCTCTTCTAAAGTCATCTTACTATGTGGTCCGACTTTCATAACTATTGCATATTCCATTGAAATACCACCCTAAAAATATTATACAAAAAAATAGCGATTTTCGCTATTTAATATTCTTATCATATTCGATATCGGATACCTCGTATTTCCGGTTTTCACTAACTATTTGCATAATCTTCGTTACGCCATAACCAATTACGGCTAAAGCAAAGAAATAGATAAATCCAAACTTCGTAAATGTTGGCGCATCAGAAGTAAATAATCCAATTAGGGAAGCTCCAACACCCATTGAAGTAACTATCGTTAAGTTGTCTACTGATTTCTCCGTTATCTGACTTTCTAATCCTCCGAATAACTTCTCCGCTGAATTTAAATAATTCTTCGTCATTGTCCATAACTGTTGCATATAAGCAACCGTATTATTTAAAGTTTCATAACGATAGCCAATTAAATCTAGAGAACCTGTTAGGGATTCATCACTTTTCGCAATCTTTTCTCTAGTCTTAATATAAGTAGTCATCTGATTAATTCTTGAATCGATTAAGTTAACTGTCTTCTTATAGCCATCTAATGTACTAGCAAACTTCACGATATCTTTACCCTTAACTTTAACATTTTCTTTAACGGCATCGATCTTTTCCCAAATTATTCGATGTAAATTTAGATAACGATGTAATTGAGCTTTAAACTCTCTAATAAATATTTGTTCTTCAACATATCTTTCTACTTGGGCAATACTCTTCTTTTTATTATTGATAAAATAATAAGTATCTCCTCTAATTACATCATAAAATTCATTATTATATTCAAAATATTTATCTTTATCAGTTTTACTAATTAATAAATTAATATTATCTCTTGATTCATTATCTAAAACAATGAAATAAGGATATACGGTTTGAATATTAGCTAGTTCTTTAGGAACCGGTGCCCCTAAACTGAATAAATAACTAATTGCTGGTGATAATTTATTTTCATAATAACTCGCTAAACCATTGATGTCATTAAATAAGGAAAATTCATTAACATTACCACTATTTAAGACAATTAAACCATCTTCAAATATCTTAATATTAACATTGGAATGGGTTGATATACTCTAATCCATCTACTCCATAACTTACATCACGAATATCTAAATCGACGTGTAATTTAGCTAATTTCTTTTTATCTAAATCTAACTTTGATTCTGCTGTTCTGACAAAATCATATATTTCACTTAATTGTAAAGTAGTTCTTTGAAACCAACCACCTATATAAATCTTTTCAATCTTCATAACTTCCACCTATATCCTTTTCTCAAAAAATCCTGCTTCTAATAATTCAAAACCATAATTTTTATAGCATTTATGCGCTGCTTCTCTAAAATTCTTACTCCATAAGCACATTGTCTTACATTCACACTTTTTACTAATATCAGTTATATAATCTAACATCATCGTCGCAATCTTATGTCTTCTTAACTCTTCTTTAACGGCTACGTGATTAATCATTGCATAATTACCCATACTATCATACATCGTCCTAATAATTGTTACTTTGGCATGGGCAATTATTTCATCATCGATAACTCCCACTATATAAATGTCATTAGGACTGTTATCAGTTAGTTGAAATAATCTTCTACCTTCCGCAATATCGGTCTTTTCCTCAAAGATTTTATCACACAACTTAATAATACCTTCTACATCATCAACTGTTGCTTTTCTAAAAACTACATTCATATTCTTACCTCTATTAAGAGTATATCATATCTATGTAAAATTTACATTTATAAACATCTTACTTTACATTTTTTAAACACATAAAAAAATAGCGAATATCGCTATTTAAGATTTGCTAAAAGTTCATCTTTCTTCATTGTTGAGTAACCTTTGATGCCTTTACTCTTAGCTGCTTCTTTTAATTCTGCTAAAGTCATTTTACTATAATCGGTACTTTCTTTCTTAGCTGGTTTTTCTTCTTTAGCTTCTACTTTCTTAGTTTCAGCTTTTTTAGCTTCCACTTTAACTGTTTTCCCATTCAAAGCATCTTTAGCTACCGTTACTAAATCAGTAAATGTTTCCGGTGCATCGATAGCGATTTCACTTAACATCTTACGGTTAACAGTAACTCCTGCTTTATTTAACCCATCAATGAATTTAGAATAACTAATGTCATTCATTCTACAAGCTGCATTAATTCTTGTAATCCATAATTTTCTAAAGTTTCTCTTATTTTGTTTTCTATCTCTAAAAGCATATTCTCCACTATGGAATAATTGTTCTTGTGCTGTCTTATATAATCTATGCTTACTTCCAAAATAACCTTTAGCTTGTTTTAAAACTTTTCTTCTTCTTGTTTTAGAAACAGTTCCACCTTTAACTCTTGTCATTTATACCACCCTTTACTAGATAACAGATGTTAATCTGCTTCTATCTCCTTTACTTAGATTTCCACTTCTTCTTCTTTGTCTTACTTGTTTACCACTATCTTTATTAGTTTTGTGGTTACCACCGGATTTTTTATAACTAATTGTTCCTCCAGGTCTTACGTTTAATATCTTACTTGTTGCTTTATGGGTCTTTTGTTTACTCTTTGCCATATTCTAACTTCCTCTCCTTATTTTTTTGGTGCTAATAGCATACTCATTGTTCTACCTTCAAGTTTTGGTTGCGCTTCAATCTCCGCAATATCGCTTAATTCATTAGCAAAACGTAAAAGTACATCTCTACCAAGTTCTGGATGCGCCATCTGTCTACCTTTAAATCTAATCGTTGCTTTAATCTTATGCCCTTTTTGTAGATATTCCGTTGCATTCTTTTTTCGGGTGTTAAAATCATGAATATCGATTGTAACCGACAATTGATACTCTTTAACATCCTTATTATTTTCTCTTTGTCTTTTTTGGGCTTCCTTTAACTTTTTAGCTTTTTCATAGCGATATTTGTTATAGTCCATAATCTTTCCAACAGCTGGTGTAGCATTACCGCTCATTAATACAAGATCTAACCCGGCATAATTTGCCAAAGTCAAAGCATCTGTAATATTTTTCATTCCCATCTGTTCCCCATTTGGACCGATAACCATTAACTCATTAACTCTTATCTGCTCGTTAATTGGTAGTTCATTTTTATCCTTTGCTATATTAGACACCTCCATACAATCAAAAAAGTAGATACCTAGTATCCACTTATCCATTCCAAAAATTAATTAATAATTCATCATGGCCTTCTACCTATCATACTTAGTACAATCAGGTGGATGTGGATACATCTCTTTCCTTTTTCAATAACAATATGAATTATAAACTACTTTTATGCAAAAGTCAACTACATTTATAATAGTACTAAATAAACTACATTTATAATAGTACTAAATAAAAAATTAATTTCTCGATATTTTATAAATGGGAAGTTACATTTATAAACAATCTGTATATTTATA
>CANQMM010000046.1 GCA_947624955.1 uncultured Bacilli bacterium
ATAGATAAAAGATTTTCAAATGGATATACAGAAGGAGTAAATAATAAAATAAAAGTAATAAAAAGAATAGGATATGGATATAAAAATTTCAAATTTTTTAGATTAAGAATAATGTATATATTAAATGGAAGAATAAGTGGAATAACCAAAAAAGATAGAAATCAAAAAAACTGAAAAAATAAGTGTTATTAGCGACAAAAAAACGATAATGATTTTTAAACGTAAAAAATAAGGGGCAATCCCTTATTTTATAATGGTTTGATTAAAATTTGGTCCCCACTAGATTATCTAGAGCCTAAAAAACAGAACTTCCCATTCTGTTTTTAATTTGCTATTTATAATGTAATACCATTTATACTAGAAGCCGGACAAGTAACTTCATATCCATCATCTTCCATACAATAGCATTCGCCGTCATAACATACACAATCTTCTATTGTAAACCTCGAACAAGCAATCGCTTGAGGCTTTAATAATAATTCTCCAATAATAGATTCACTGAAAGCTTCTTCTACGTAATCTGCTAAATTAGTTAATTCCTCTTCCGAAAGTTCGTTAATATTTTTAGCATTACTTACATCGATTTGGGCAACTTTCTTACCTAATTCAACTGTAACATCCATATTAAAGCCAAAAGTAATTGTTGGACCATCTTCAGTTTTATATTTATATGATACATCAATTGTGTTAACGGACTTCTTTTCGCTTTCGACTTTAGTTGAACTGATTATAGTACAATCAATCTCGTTATCGCTTATTTTAATAACGTAAGATGAATCTTCAGAATCCACGGTTACACTTGCAAATTTTGTTTTATCAAAATATATATTGATCGTTATTTCTTTATCTTTAACGACTTTAAAATAGTCATTTTTATCGCCAATAACTAGTTCAAAGTAATCGCCATCTTCGACATAATTACTAATATCTTCTCCATCATAGCGAATAGCAAATCCGACTATTTTAACTCCTTTAGTATATATGACAATTTCTAAATCTTTGTACTCGCTAAAATCTAACTTTTCGATAGTTTTATCAAGAGAATCTATAACATTATCTTTACTAACACCGGTAATATGAGCTAAAATATCAGCCCCTTTACCATCCCGAAGTTCTTTTAATAATTTCTCGACTAAATCTTTTATATCCCTTTTATCCATTGTATAGATATTAGCTGTTACCTCGACGTTTTTATCATTTATTGTAATATTATCGTCTTCTTTTGTTAAGTTATCTTCTTTAATTGAATCTTTTAAAACATCTCTAACGATTTTACCTAATTCCGATAACTCGTCATAATCGACATTTGGCATTTGGTATTCGTCGATAAATTGCATTGCTTTATCTAAAGTTTCTTGAACCTCTTGACTATAATTACTTTCATCACTTTCACCCTCTGTAATCATACTCTTAACGAGAGATTTTAATAATTCCTTAATATCGATATTACCATTTTCATCTTCTTTTAATTCGATGCCCATCTCATTTACCGCTTTTGTAATATCATCTTTAGTTATCAATGCATAAATATCATTTGCTACATCAGGTAGTGTTCCATAAACCGCACCATCTATATAATAGACATTGCCACTGATCAGTTTTTTACTACCTTCTTGAATACCTAACCCTAATTCTAGATTTTGCTTTTGAGTATCTATTCCTAAATTATAGGTAGCTCGCATATTAAATAAGCGGTCAACTAATTCCTTCTGCTCGTCATTTTCTAGTAGTTCATCGACATTGCCATTGATTTTTAATTCCCCACTAACAGTTATGGAGTCGCTTTTTTCATATTCTAAATGTGGTTCTTTCTTAGCTTCTTCTAACATATCATTGTACTCATTATAAGCCATATCGATGGCTTTAGTATAGATATTGAGTGGATTTGCCATATAGATGTATCTATAGGCAAAATAACCACCTACACCAATAACCGCAATAATAATAAGGACAATTAATATGATTAACCATTTCTTACTTTTCTTATTATAAATGCCAAACTCATCTTCCATTGTACTTGTCCTAGCTTCCGGTATAGGATTTTGACTAATAAAAGTCATATCTTCCTGCACTGTAGCACTCTCACTATTTGGGATATCTACAGTTTTTTCCACAGTATTTTCTTCTTCTGCTAGATTGTTAGTAACTTCTTGGTTATCCTCAGTTACTGTTTCTTCTTTCTTTCCTTCTTCCATATAAACACCTTCTTACAATAATAAATATATCATGATTCGCCAAAATATTAAATAATTTTTTAATTTTCCCCTTTAAAATATTAAATAATTTATCCTTCTTCGACATAATATTGGGTAGAGGGTGAATTATGAAAAAATTGTTTTTAATCTTATTAAGTATTTTTTTATTACTACCTAAAGTCCACGCAGAAGATTTAACACCGGGAGCTAAGTCGGCAATTCTCCTAGAATTTTCAACGGGTAAAGTACTCTACGAAAAGAATTCGCACGAAAAACTGCCACCTGCTTCGATGACGAAGATTATGACCCTATTACTAATTATGGAAGCGATTGATGAAGGGCGTTTAAAACTTGATGACGATGTCTTAATCAGTGAAAATGCTTCCCATATGGGTGGTAGTCAAATCTTTTTAGAGCCAAACTCCAATATGAAAGTAGAAGAGTTAATTAAAGGTATCGCTATTGCTAGTGGTAATGATGCGGCGGTTGCTATGGCGGAGAAAATCGCCGGTACTACTGAAGAGTTTGTCAATTTGATGAATAAAAAAGCTACCGAACTAGGTTTAAAAGATACTCATTTTGCTAATGTCCACGGCTTGGATGCCGAAAACCACTATACGAGTGCTGCCGATATGGCCACGATGGCCCGCGAACTATTAAAACACGAGCAGATTTTAAAATATACGAGTATCTATGAAGAATACTTAAATAAACCTGATGGCTCCAAAACTTGGCTTGTCAATACCAACAAATTAGTGCGTTTCTATAATGGGGTAGACGGCTTAAAGACGGGCTTTACTACCAATGCCGGTTATTGCTTAACTTCGACTGCAAAAAGAAGTAACATCCGGTTTATCACCGTAGTTATGGGTGAACCTTCCCCAAGTGAAAGAAGTACCGATACTACCAACTTACTTAATTATGCCTTTAATAATTTTAAACTCAATACCATTCTTGAAAAAGGAACTGAACTTGGAGAAGTTAAAATTGAAAAGGGTAAAGTAGAATATGGAACTTTAATCTTGAAAGAAGATGCTACAGAAATCCTTAAAAATACCGATAAAAATATCGATTATCAAAAAAATATCAAAGTTGAAAGAATAACTGCTCCGGTCAAATATGGCGATGTCGTCGGCGAACTAGAACTCTTAGATGAAAATAAAAATGTCGTTAAAACCATCCCAATCACTATTAAAGAAAATATCGCTAAGCGTAACTATTTTGATAACTTCGTTAAAATTATTAAAGAAGTCCTAAACGGTAAGACCACGCATAAATAACTAGACAGATGAATTGTCAAGTATAACAAAATCTTCTAAAACTCCAAGAAATTTTTCCTAAATTTGTTATAATATTTATGGTGATTATATGGCTTCCGCAATGATACACATTTGTGTTGCAAAAAAAGTAAATGAAATTTTACAAATGGATCCTAAAATGATTGCTTTAGGTTCTATTGCTCCAGATTTAAGTAAACAATTAGGAGAACTCAAGATTGCTTCCCATTTTTTAGATAAAGATGAAGAAGATTCTTTACCAAATATTGATCGTTTTTTAAAAAAATATCGTAGTGAATTAGTCAATCCTTTTGAAATGGGTTACTTAATCCATCTTCTAACTGATAAATATTGGTTTCGGGATTACGTCTATGAATATATCCACGAATATGAAGAAAAACATCATCAAAATTCTACCCTTGGCTATACTGCTCTCAAAAATCTAATTTATCAAGACTATACTAACTTAAATCGGGATTTAATTGATGAGTATAATATCGATTTATACTTGTTCTCTAACGAAATAACGTATCCCAAGACGAAAATAACCGAAGTCGATTGTACTAAACTACCGGTAATAGTCGAGAAAATGGGGCTGATTATCAAAGAAAGTCAACAAAATAGTCATCCATTCCTTTTCGATTTATCAGATATCAAAATCTTTATTGAAGAATGTAGTAAACAAATAATTGAAGATTTAACTAACTATAAACTTATTTAAAATTTCTTAAATATATAGTATAATATAAACATCCTAAAGGGTGTTTTTATTATTGGAGGTAGTACCATCTTATGAAAAAAAATAAATCGAAATTAAATCCTTTTCATAAATATTTAATTATCGCATTAATAATTATTTCTCTCCTTTTACTAGGATTAATCTATTTTATTGGTATCTTACCATCTAATTATTTTATCTTTGTTACAGCTTTATTAGTCATTATTAATGGTACTTTAATCCTTAAATTAATTACTAATAAGAAGAAATTATTTATTACCTTTTTATCGGTCATAACGATGGTCATTATGATGATTTGTATTATCTATGAGATGAATACTATCGACTTTTTAAAGAAATTAGGTTATGATGTATCGACCCAAAATTATTCTTTAGTTGTCTTAAATACTAGTCAATATGCCCAAGTTGAAGATTTGCTGAATAAGCACATTGGCTTATTAGAATCTACTGAAGAGAGTTATAAAGATGCGGTCAAACATTTAGAACATCAATTAGTTTTCTATGAAACTAAATATGCTAATCTTGAACAGTTAAAAGAGTCTCTTATCGATAATCAAGTCGATGCTATTTTAGTGGAAAGTTACCGTTTAACTTTGATGAAGGAAGTGGAATCTCAATTTAGTAATACTTTAAAAGTCCTTGAAACCTTCGATATTGAAACCGTTAATCACGATATTCGTAAATCGGCTAATATCGAAGAAGACTCCTTTAATATCTATATTAGTGGTATCGATACTTACGGTACAATTAATACTTTATCGCGTAGTGATGTCAATATTGTCGTCAGTATTAATCCGCAAACTAATCATATCCATATCACCTCAATCCCGCGCGATTACTATGTTGAACTCCATAGCAAAAAGGGCTATAAAGACAAACTAACTCATGCCGGTGTTTATGGCATTGAAGAGTCTGTGGCCACCATCGAAGATCTATTAGATATCGATATTAATTACTTTATCAAAGTCAATTTTGGTTCTTTGATTAATGTCGTCGATGCCATCGGACCGATTGAAGTTTATTCTGATTATGCCTTCTCTAGTGATACCTATGATGAATTCAGTGAAAAATATAACTTTGTGAAAGGTAAAAATATTTTAAACGGTAAGGAAGCCCTCGCTTTTTGTCGCGAAAGAAAGAGTTTTATCTACGGTGACCGAACCCGCAATGAAAATCAAGAAAAAGTCTTAGAAGCCATTATTAATCGTGCTTTATCTCCGGTAATTCTTACCAAATATAATACCCTTTTAAAAGCCCTAAGAAAGAGTATTGCTACTAATTTAACTGATGAAGAGATAACTAACTTTATTAAAATGCAATTAGATAATAACTATGAATGGACTATTAGCAATTATATCTTAGATGGTGATGATTCCGAAAATTATACCTATACTTATAGTGATGCTAAATTATATGTTATGGAACCTAATCTAGATAGCTTAGAAGAAGGCAAGAAATTAATTAAAGACACCCTAAATAATTGACTTATTCCCGGCAATGTTGTATATTTTAATTAATAATAAGCGGGGTGAATTAATGAGAAGTAAATATAAAATCCCTATAATTTTAATAGCTACCTTACTAGGTCTATCCCTTGTGATTGGGACTAGTTATGGTTTATATAAAGTTCGTAATGAAGCAAAGCCTTATACCGTATTTAATGATGAATGTCTAGAGATAGTTACCTTTGATAATTATGTTGATATTCCGCAAATGCCTATATTGAATACTGCTAATGGTAAGACAACGCATCCTTATACTATAGCAATTACTAATACTTGTAGTGACATCCGTAATATCGAGTTACGTTTTAATGTCTTAGCTAGTTCCAATATTAAAAAGAGTGAAGTAATGATTTATCTAAATGGTGATATGAAGATTGAACCAACTATTCTAAGTTCATTTATCAACTCTGCTAGTAATAAAAAAGATGGCAATCTTTTATCGAAAATTCTTGGCAATCTAGAAATTCCTGCTAATAGTACCAAGAGAATTAACATTCGTACGTGGCTTGATGATACTAGAGTTACTAATCAAAATCAAAGCTTACAAGCAATGTTAGAAATATCCAAAACTAAAACTGATATCAAACCGATATTTAAAGATACAATCCTAGCACAAAACCAAGTATCTACTGATCCTTTAGATTTTAGTATCTCCGAAGCGGAGTATAGTCTTTTAGCTACTACTGAAGATGAAAATGGTACATCTTATTATTTCCGAGGTAATACCGCTAATAACTATGTATCTTTTGCCGGTTACTTATGGCAAATAGTTAGAATTAATGGTGATGGTTCAATCCGGTTAATCTATGCGGATAATAATACTAATCTATCTACCTTTAGTAGTAATAATTCTAGTGTAGATTATGTTGGTTTAACTTATTTACAAGATAATGTCAATACTAATAATACGATAACTGAATATTTAAATGCTTGGTATCAAGATCATTTAAAAGACTATGATAAATATATAGCGGAAAGTACTTTCTGTAATGATACAACATTTACCAATTCTTATGGGCCTATTTATTTTGGAGCTTACAATCGTTTATATAACAATAATCCAAATCCAACTCTTATTTGTCCTAAAAATGATAGTGAATACGGTGGCAGTTATTCGACTAAAATTGGTTTAATTTCTGCCGATGAAGTAATCCTCGCCGGTGGTCATAAAAATCAAACTAATACCCATTTTTATCTTTATACCGGTTATGATTACTATACTTTATCTCCAAGTCGTTTTAGCAATAATTTAGCTTATATGTTGACCGTCAATTCATATGGTCGTTTAAGTGAAACTCCGGTATCCAATAATATTTATATCAGACCTGTAATAAGTCTTGAAAGTACCGTCAGTGTTTCCGGTGATGGCTCTATTACCAATCCATATCGTCCTAATTCAATCGATTAAAAATTCTACAATGTGCACGTATAGTGTACATTTTTTTGAATTTGACAAATATGTGGGGG
>CANQMM010000047.1 GCA_947624955.1 uncultured Bacilli bacterium
CTTCATTTGTGGGTTGGTAGATATTAGGGCCTTACAGGCCAAGTTAAAACCACGCCTTTTAGACGTGGTTATTTATTGGAAATATAAAAAAATTAACAATAAAAAAAGGAAATCGAGGATTTATCGATAATAATAATAGTAGGAGGTGTTATTTTGAACATAACAAGTTATCAGCCATTATGGCGCGATTATTTAATAGTGAGAATATTAAATGATCCAAGAATATCGATATCGTCGAAGAAGTAATAGCATTGTTATTGAATGAAGATTTAAAAAAAGTTAGAGGTAAAGTCAAAGTCTTATCCCGGGAACCCGTAGTAAGTAATTATAGTGCTAAATGGCAATTAGATTTTGTCTGTGATTATGATGGGATGAAGATAAATATCGAGTTTAATAGAAATTTATCTACGCAAATATTGCGGAGGAATTTAGTGTATGTCTCCGAATATATAAGAGGACAGTATACACCGGGAAATAATCAGATTAAAGATACTATTCAGTATAACTTTGTTGTCGATAACTTTAATCGTAAGAGTTATATCGAGGAGTATGCTAGTATTAGTAATGGGAAGAAACTCAATAATGGCTTACGGATAATAATTATAGACCTTGCCAAAGTTAAAAATATGCAGTATACTGAATGTGGAACTAGATTAAAAAGATTTTGCAAGATGTTAGTAGCGGAAAATAAAGAAGAATTAAATGAATGGATAGGAGATGTATTTGAAGATATGGAAACAAAGAAAAAGACGGTAGAACTAGTAAATGGCTTATATCCGGTAGTAACTGAAGAAACTTATGACGAAAGGCAACTAATAGAAGCGCAATTATTGAAGACACGGGAATACCTCGATATCGAAGCCCAAGAAAAAGCCAAGAACTATGCAAGACGGCATAAGAAAGAATGGCTAAAAGAAGGGGAAGCTAAAGGCGAAGCTCGTGGCGAGATTAAAAAACAAGAAGAAATTGCTAAAGCGATGCTCAAAGATAAAGTTGATAAAAACATCATCGCTAAATATACTAAGCTTCCAATATCTCAAATAATGTCCTTTAGGGAATTATAATTATCTATTTTTGTCAATAAATAGTGGGAATAATTGAATAAGGAACATAAATATTATATAATTAACTAAGAATAATAAAGGAGAGTCCTTATGAAAAAATTAGTTAATGAAATAAATGTTCAAGGCAAAAGAGTAATAGTTCGCTGTGATTTTAATGTTCCCATTCAAGATGGACAAATTTTAGATACTAGCAAAATCGATGCTGCTAAAGAAACGATTAATTATTTAATTAGTCAAAATTGTAAAATCATCCTTTTATCTCACTTTGGTAAAGTAAAAAAAGAAGAAGATAAAAAGAAAAATTCCTTGTATCCTGTTTATGAATATCTAAAAAAGAGTTTAAATACTAACGTATATTTTTATGATAAAACTAGAAGTCTAGAACTAGAATACAAAATAAAAGAATTAAAAGAAAAAGATGTTATTCTTTTAGAGAACACGCGTTTTGAAGATGTTCCTAATAAATTAGAAAGTGGTAATGATCCTCAATTAGCAATGTATTGGGCTTCTCTTGCTGACATTTTCGTTTTAGATGCCTTTGCTTCCTCTCATCGAGCTCACGCTTCTACCTGCGGAATAGCTAAATATATTCCTAGTTGTTTTGGTTTTTCGGTAGCTAAAGAAGTATCGGCTTTAACTGAATACATATTGCACGCCAAACACCCATTTACCATTATTATGGGCGGAGCTAAAATCGATGATAAACTCTCTCTTATTAAATCTTTAATTAACAAATGTGATTATATGCTACTTGGTGGTGGCTTGGCTAATACCGCTTTAAAAGTATTAGGGTATAATGTTGGTTCTTCACTAGTTAGCAACGACAGTGCCGTTTTAAAAGAAGTATATGACTTAGTTAATACTTATCGTAACAAAATTATTTTACCTAGTGATGTCATTATCGGTCGGGCATATGATGAAAATCTCGTAAAATATGCCACTCTCAATGACATTACCGTTGACGATATAATAAGCGATATAGGTCTTAAAACTCTCAACCAATATCAAGAAATTCTCGCAAATGAAACTAAGACCCTATTTATGAATGGGACGGTAGGTAAGTATGAAGACCGTCGCTTTGCCAATGGAACTAAAGAATTACTGGAACTTATCCGCAATAGTCAGTGCTTAAAAGTTGCGGGTGGAGGCGATGCAGTGAGTGCTATCCACAAATTCGGCTTTCAAGAAGATTTTGATTATTTATCAACGGGTGGTGGTGCTACCCTCGAATTCCTAGCCAATGGCACATTACCGGCCCTAGAAGCAGTTGAAAAAGGAGAATAGGATGAAATACATAGTAGCTAATCTTAAATCTAATAAAGACTTAAATAGCATCGAGAGATATGCAAGCAGTTTAAAAAGTATAGGTAAATTATCTAATGAATTGATTATTTGCCCACCATCGCCTTACTTATATTTATTTGAAAATGATAACTATAAATTAGGTGCTCAAGACTTATCTGCCTTTCAAGAAGGATCTTATACCGGCGAAATAAATGCGAATATTTTAAAAAGTCTAGATGTATCTCACGTCCTAGTGGGACACAGTGAAAGAAGAATTCACTTTAACGAAGATAGCCAGACCCTTATTCAAAAAATAGCCAATGCATTTGCTAGCGGTATCGAAGTCATCTTTTGCATCGGGGAGAATAAGACGGAAAACGCTTCCGGCTTGACCCATGAAGTACTAGAAAGTCAACTAGCAAGTGTCTTAAACGATTTTAATCGCGAACAATTAAAAAATATCATTATAGCTTATGAACCCGTTTGGTCGATAGGTACTGGACAAGCCCCATCGATAATCGAGATCGAAGAAAATATTGCCTTTATCAAAAATATAATTAAAGATTATTATGAATTAGAATTACCTGTTCTATATGGCGGCAGTATTTCTTTAGAAAATATTGCTACTATTCAACAAATATCCAATGCTGATGGGTTAATTATTGGCAATTCCTCTTTGGATATTGCCGAATTAGTGCAAATTATCCGTCAATATTCCGAGTAACGGCAAATTTTGACAAACCTTGACACATTAAGACAAAGTATTTTCTAGTATTTTGTCTTTTTCCATTTTATAATGAGAATGCATGTAGTAAATAAAAATACGAGGAGATTAAAATGGAAAAGAAAATTAATGCTCTCATAATTGATGATAATATCAATAACATTGAGAGAACCAAGCAGTATTTTAGTAACCATGCAGTAATCAATATCTCAAGAACATCAACCGATGGGGAAGATGCTCTTGAACAAATCATTAAATATCAAAATGAAATTGATATAATCCTAATGGATATCATCATTCCTAAATTAGATGGTATATCATTATTAGAAAAATTAAAAGAAAACGGTATCAATAAAAAGATTATCGTATTGACTAGTTATAGCCAAGAAGAAACCATCAAAGCAGTTAGTGAATATAATGTTTCCTATTATATGTTAAAACCATTTAGTCAAGAAACTTTAGAAAAGAGAATTATCGCTGCTTTATCTGATAAACCCGAAGTACCTGAACCTAATTCTGATAAAGTTCGTCTATCAATTAGCAAACTCCTTCACGATTTAGGTGTGCCATCGCACATTAAAGGTTATCAATATATTCGTGAAAGTATCTACCTAATGTATCAAAATCCTGATTTAATCGGCGGTATAACTAAAGAGTTATATCCTGAAATTGCTATTAAGTTTGATACCACATCTTCGCGAGTAGAAAGAGCCATTCGGCACGCTATTGAAGTCAGTTGGAATCGTGGCGATTATGACTTGATGGAAGAAATCTTTGGCCACAGTGTCGATTACGACCGAGCTAAACCAACTAATTCCGAATTTATTGCTACTTTAGCTGATAAATTAAGAATTGATAAAAAAGTTTTTTCTACTATTTAAGCAAGCCCTCAAGCTTGTTTTTATAAATTGTCAAAATAATTTAACTATGATATATTTTTAATAAAGGTGATAAGCAATGAAAAAAATCTTAACAATAATCCTCGACGGCTTTGGCATGCGTGAAGAAATTAAAGGTAATGCCATTAAACTAGCTAAACCGCAAAACTTTCTAAATCTTTGGAATCAGTACCCTCATTGCTATTTAAAAGCTAGTGAAGAAGCTGTTGGTTTAGAAAAAGGTCAATTTGGTAATAGTGAGGTCGGACATCTAACTATCGGCGCCGGTCGTCTCATTGAACAGTCAGTCCAAAGAATTCGCAATCTATTATCCCATAACAACCTTATTACCAACCCGCAATATAATGAAATGATTACTTACTTAAAAAGCTCTAATAAATCTCTACATTTGATGTATTTGGCTAGTGAAGGTGGTGTCCACTCTTTAAATAGTTTTGCTATGTCCGTATTAAAGACTTTAAAACAATCGAACATTGAACGTATTTATCTTCATCTTATCACTGATGGCCGGGATACCAAACCGGAAGTCGCTAAAAACTTTATTCAAGAAATCTCGCAAACTTTAAATAATCTCCAAGTTGGTACAATAGCTGACGTTTGTGGCCGTTACTATGCTATGGACCGCGATAAAAATTGGGACCGTACTAGAAAGTACTATGAATTAGTAACTAGAGCTGTCGGTCTATCTTCAAATGATATTTATACCTCTATCGACAATTGTTATGCCCGCAACATCACTGATGAATTTTTACCTCCTATTAGTTTAGACCGTCAAGGAATTATTAAAGACGGCGATGTACTCCTTTGGTTAAACTTTAGAGAAGACCGTGCTAAACAAATTCTACGTAGTTTTACCGATTTAAACTTTTCTGAATTTAATACTATCCCGCTACCTAATTTAAAAGTATATAGCTTTCTACCGGTTGATGCTAATATTAAGACTCATCCTTTTTTACCAGAACTAGATATTGACAATCCTCTAGGTAGTTACTTGTCACAATTAGGATTATCTCAAGCCCGCATTGCCGAAACCGAGAAATATGCGCACGTTACGTACTTCTTTGATGGGGGCAAAGAATTAAACCTAGAACGTTGTGACCGTTATTTAATTCCTTCCCCTAAAGTTGCCACTTATGATCTTAAACCGGAAATGAGTGCTGTTGAAGTTACCAAAACAGTTTGTAAATGTATGGAGAAAGACTACGACTTTATTCTTTTAAATTTTGCTAATCCGGATATGGTTGGTCATACGGGAAATCTTGAAGCGACAATTAAAGCCATTCAAGCGGTCGATATTTGCTTAGGCAAAATCAAAGAAGTAGCCGACGAAAACTTTTATACTCTCGTAATTTTAGCAGATCACGGTAATGCCGAAATAATGCTTGATGAAGATGGGCATCCGATGAAAACCCACACTACGAGTTTAGTACCCTTCATCATAACCGATAAAAAAGTTACCCTAACTAATGGTGCTTTAACTATGGTTGCCCCAACAATTCTCAAATATATGGATATCGCTCTTCCAAGAGAAATGAAAAATACAGATAATTTATTTATCGATGAAGAATAAATCCATTTTAATTAGACATTGTTGAAAAAAATGCTATAATGATATTGTTGTGACAGGGGTGTGTCATTTTGAAACTATATTTTCAATTATTTATGTTATTAATTAAAAAATTTATCTTCCAAAAGAGTACTGGTTCTGTTATTAAAGATTTTGCTGAAAAAATGGGCATTGTCTATATCAAACTCGCGCAAATCATTGCTACGCAAAATTATGGAACTTTATTTACTGAGGAAGACCGGCAAATTTTATCGAGTATATGTGATGATTGTCAACCAATTAGTTATGCCGAAATCGAACAAATATTGAAAACCGAATATCAAACCGATTTAGATAATATCTTTAGTTTTATTGATCCTAAACCAATTGGATCTGCTTCCGTCTCCCAAGTTCATCGTGCTATTTTAAAAACAGGGGAAGAAGTAGCCATTAAAATAAAAAGAAGAGATATTACTGCTCATATTGAGCGTGATTTAAATAGAATTAAAAGTTTAATGCACCGTTTTGGCAGTATGGTAAACTTTAAAAATCTTATCGGTGGCGATCATGCTCTCGACCTATATCTAAAATGGATTTATCAAGAAACTGATTTTCATCACGAAAGAGAAAATATCCAATGCTATCAACAATTTGCCGATAGTGTTAACGGCCAAATAGAAGGGACTAAAAAAATCAAAGTTCCTAAACTATATCCCGAATACTGTACCGATAATATCATTGTAATGGAATATATTAAAGATAAAACTCTCAATCAAATTGAACTCACTGAAGAAAATAAAGAACGCGTCATTACCGCTATTAATAGTTATATTCAACTAAGTTTTTGGGCACTTTTCAATGATAAGGTCATCGTTTTTCACGGCGATCCTCATCCCGGCAATATTTGTGTTGATGAAGAAGGCAACATTTGCTTTTTAGATATGGGACTTCTCTGTGTCCTAGATGAAAGTGAGAGTAACTTGTGTCGCGAATTCTTTTTAAGTGCCTATTCCGGTAATTCTGAAAAGTTATATAATATGTTAATTCCGTATGGTGACTTAAATGATCAAGAAAAAAGAAGTTTTAAAGAAGCTATTCAAAAATATTGTGAAGAAGTAAAAACTAAAAATATAACCAACTATTTTATCGATTTAATGATTATCTGCCCCAAATATCAAATTGACCCACCAAACTTTTTATTTAACATGGCTAAGACTTTCCTATGCTTATACGGTATTAGTACCTTTACGGAAAATAACTCGACGGCTTTTCAACTATTGCAAGCCCAAGTTGTTGAATATTTAGTAAAAAGAAGTTTAAAAGACTGCAAGAGCATCGCCATAGATAGTTTAAGAATAGCTCCTAAGGCTTTGGAAAGTACGCTTAAATATGGCTTAGTTAAAGGTATTGCGGTTTCCTCTACTGACGAAAAACTAAGACAAGATATCAGGAAATCTTTAGAAAATTTACAAGAAATTATTCGATTAATGAAAACTTTTTATGGTGATTCGACTCTCGAACAACCCGAATTAAAATTTGGACCCAACTTGCATTTATAAAGAAATTATCTGCAAAATGCAAGTTTTAATTTTATACAATACATAATGACCCCAGGTTATTATGTATTTTTTTATTATAGGTAGTATAATAACGGGTCAG
>CANQMM010000048.1 GCA_947624955.1 uncultured Bacilli bacterium
CTTTGTTTTAAACCTGAAATAAGTCTAGTAAATTAAACAAATTTTTATAAACCTGCATTTACTCTAAAAATTTGCGTTAAAAGCTATTTTAAAGTATTTAAGACATTGGTTACTAAATCGATGCTATCTACAGCATCAGAGAGTTTATCGGTAACCCGTAAGCGATATTTATTTTTGAGGAAGTTTACATATTCTTTATATAGATTTTGATTACGATTAAAATTTTTAATCCAGAAACTGTTTTCTTTAAGGTAGTTATAGTATTTGGGCTCTTCTTTAATTTTCATTAAAAGATATTGATTCATTTAATCACCAAAAAATTTATTGATTGGTCTTGGAGTAGTTGGCCCTTTAGCTA
Organism: uncultured Bacilli bacterium; assembly: GCA_947624955.1. Classification (GTDB taxonomy): domain Bacteria; phylum Bacillota_I; class Bacilli_A; order RF39; family UBA660; genus CALVJF01. The sequence continues at coordinate 359 of CANQMM010000048.1, forward strand.
GACTTTCGACGTTACTAGCTCCTTTACTAGTTAATTCACTAATAAATCCGAGGGCTTTTTGGGCAGTATTAATGTGATTTTGGATAGATTCCATATCGATATTTTTAATTAATTTACTTAAGGAATCATTCTTCGGGGTTTGTTTGAGGTACTTATCCCACACTTCCGCTTTATCACCATAGATGTCGTATATTTCATAGTATTTTTGCCAAGTCATCTCTCCACTTTTAATGGATTCAATTAGTTCGGGATGAGAACTAGCAAAGGTTTTAAATTCTTCTTTTTTACTCATTTAGGTCACCTATTTAATAATATGAGAGATTAAGAAAAAAATTGATTAAGGCGATTAGTGAGTTTTTGCTAGATTTTTGGTAAATATATGGTATTATATATTTGAAGGGAAGTTGAAGTAATGGGGACAGTATATGAAAAGTCTTTTAAGAAAAAAGTAGTCGAGGAAATAAAAAAAGAGGGAGCTTCTACTTCGGAAACGGCGATTGTCTATCGAGTACCTTTAAAGACATTAGAAAAATGGATTACAGCTTATAATAAGGATTCTAGATGTTTTGATGAGGGATATGATCCAAAAGAATATATGGAAAAGATGCGCCGAGAAATTATTAAAAGAAGACGGGAAGAAAAAAAGCTTAGCGAGAAATAGACGCTAAGTTTTATTTTGCCCGATTTTGGATAATGCTTCTAGCGGCGACTAAACCGGTAGCGGCAGCAGCGACGATATTGCCGGCTTTCCCTGCCCCATCACCAATAAAATAAATATTATCATCTTTTAATTTAAAATCATTATCAGTGGCAATTTCATTACTGAAAAATTTAATTTCTGGGCCATAAAGTAAAGTATCATCATTATTGATACCCGGAATGATTTTGTCAAGAGTTTCTAGACCTTCTAGGATGTTGGTAATAATGCGATGCGGTAAGACTAAAGCTAAGTCTCCGGCCACGCAATCTTTCAAAGTGGGTTCGATAAAGCCCTTATTAAGACGGTGCCACTCACTACGACGCGAATCTTTTAAATCCCGTAAGGATTGAACAATTGGTTTGCCATCACCTAAAACATTGGCAATTTTGGCAATCGACTCGCCATATAAACGGGTGTTAGTAGCAGGTTCGGTCAAACTAACTTTAGTAATAAAAGCAAAATTGGTATTATTACTTTTTACCTCTTTTAAGGCATGACCATTTACGCAGATATAACCATAATAATTTTCTTTGGCAACGAAGCCACCGGGATTGGTACAAAATGTTCTTATTTCATCGCCATAAGTTTTAGTCCGGATAAAGATGGTAGGATCATAGATAACGTTAGTGATGTCTTCCATAATATCTTTACGAACTTCGACTCTTACACCAACTTCGATACTCTGAGAAATATAAGGTATCCGATATTTATCCGCGAGTTCTTGGATCCATTTAGCGCCGGTTCTACCGGGTGCAACTATCACGGTATTGGCCGTAATGACATTTTCTTTTTTACCTTCGCGATATGTTACTTGATGATTATGGGGATCATTAGTTTGAATATCAATTACTTCGGCACGACTTAATAAAGTTACACCTTTATTAGTTAAATAGCTACAAATGCCTTCAATATAGGAAGGAAGATGGTCACTACCTAAGTGCTTTTGTTTTATTAAGAGCAAGCGGGCGCCCGCAATGGCCACTTTCTTACGAATTTCATTAGCTTCGTCTTGATTACTAGGATAGATTTTAGCATCCATTCCAAATTTATTGAAGATAGCTTCGGTGTCATCAATCAGTTGGTAAGCGGCACTTTCGCTCATATATTTAAATAAGTCGCTCTTACCGATTTTGGGAATAAAATTGAGTTTGCCATCAGAGAAAGTCCCCGCGCCACCATAGCCAGATAAGATATTACACGGGTGACAATTTTGACAAGGAATACCTTTTTGATTCATCGGACAAAGACGATTTTTAACATCACGTCCTTGATCGAGAATGGCAATTTTTAATTTAGGAAGGTGCTCGATCAATTCATAAGCACAGAATAATCCAGCAGGTCCAGCACCAAGAATTACGACATCATATGGCATATTTATTTTCCTTTCTACTCTTTAAATAAGAAGATATAGTCGAGAATTTGAACTTCATCGCCCCTTTTAGCGCCGATGCGTTCTAGTTCATCTTCTACACCCATACCGCGCAATTTTCTGGCAAAACGCATAACGGATTCATCTTCCGTAAATTTGGTCATCTTAAAGAGTTTTTCAATTTCTTCCCCTTTTAAAACCCAAACATCGCCATCTTTGGTAATAGTATATGGTTTTTCATTTTGAAATTTATAAATTATATGGCTTTCATAGTCTTCTGCGGCATAGATTGGTTCTGCACTAACATTATCTAGGGTGTCGGCGATAAGCTTGAGAGCTTCATCAATACCGGTATTATTTAAGGCACTAATTGGTGCTACTAAAACATCGGGATAAGTTTTTTTAAATAATTCTAAATTAGCTTGAGCATTAGGTAAATCCATTTTATTAGCAATGACAATAAATGGCTTTTTAGCTAAACGTTCACTATATTTAACGAGTTCTTTTTTAATGATTTCATAATCTTCTAGAGGATTACGGCCTTCATAGGAACCCATATCGATAATATGGGCAAGGACTTTGGTACGCATGGCATGTTTTAAAAATTTATGCCCTAAACCGACACCTTCACTTGCTCCTTCAATCATTCCCGGTAAATCAGCCATAACAAAACTGCGGCCATCACGTAATTTAACCATTCCTAGATTAGGATTTAAAGTGGTAAAGTGATAAGCGGCAATCTTCGGTTTAGAAGCACTGATTAATGATAAGATGGTACTTTTACCAACGCTTGGCATCCCAATTAATCCGACATCAGCTAAGACTTTTAATTCACAGCGAATTACTCTTTCTTCTCCAGGTTCACCGTACTCACTCATTTTAGGAGCGGGTTCTTGTTGTGTAGCAAAAGCTTTATTACCACGACCTCCACGGCCACCGTGAGCAACGGTTACTCGGTTATTGTCGCCGACTAAATCAGCAATAACTAATCCGGTATCCGCATCGATAACGGTAGTTCCTTCGGGGACTTTGACGATAATGTCTTCCGCTTTTTCTCCCGTTCTATTACTACCTTTACCGTTTTCGCCTTTATTACCTTTGAGAATTTTGGCATATCTTAAATCGATTAAAGTTTTTAACCCTTTATCAATTTCAAAAATGATATCAGCACCTTTTCCTCCATTACCACCATCGGGTCCGCCAAGAGGAATACACCATTCACGACGAAAGGAAGTACAGCCATCGCCACCTTTTCCGGCGATAACTTTAATTGTTACCTCATCTATGAACATAGCAATCACCTACGAAGTTATTATACCATAAAAAAGAAGGCATCACTACCTCCAACTTTTTATAATTTAAATTCGTCAATAAAGTCATCGATGGTTAATTCTTCAGGAACTTGTTCAGGGGGGTCTTCAGGGATAGGAGAAGATTCTTCGACAACATCTTTAGACTTTTTTAAAAAATTAAATAATTCGGGTTTTTTAAATGAATCATCTATTGGATACTTCGTTATAGATGAGCCGGTTGATGCTAAATCCATAATTGGAATATCAGCGGGTTTTATTTCTTTAATTTCACTATCTGATTTAATAGCTAAAGTATCACGGTGAGATGATGTTAAAGCATTAATAATGTAATAACTATTAGTTTTAACCTTTTTAATTAAAGTACTCCCCTTTTTAGCTCGCGTTGTTTTTACTAAATCAGCAGTCTTTATTCTCTTAGCCGTTTTGTTATTAGTAAATAAAGCAAGATACTCTAAATCATTAGAATAACTTAAACCAGCAACTAAGAAGTCATCTTTAAGATTGATGCCTTTAACGCCACTAGCTTTGGCCCCAACTAGAGGGATTTCACTAGTATCGATCAATAAATAGTAGCCGTTATGGGTGACAAATAAAGTATTTTCTTTAGCTAATTGAACGTTTACTAATTCATCACCATCTTTTAAGTTAAAGGCGGTCATAGCTTTAGAGTAACGTGAAACGACGAAATCTTGCATTAAGCTTCTTTTAGCGGAACCATTTTTCGTAAAGAAGATTAATTCTTTTTGCGGATCTAAAACATATGAAGCAACAACTTGCTCATCAGGATTTAAAGAAACGTAGTTATTAATATGTTTTCCTAATTCTTTCCATTTAGTTTCTAAGATGGTATGAACTGGTAAGAAAATGTAGCGTCCTTGATTGGTAAAGACTAATAAGTTATCTAAAGTTGTTAATTGATATAGACCTTTAACGTAATCGCCTGGTTTCATCGTGGTTTCTTCTTCACTACTACTCGTATAAGATTTTGGACTTACGCGTTTGACATAACCTTCGTTAGTAATAACCACGACAGCATTTTCTTTCGGAATCATTTCTTTGGCATCAAGTTTAATTTCAGTAATCTCATCGACAATTTGCGTTCTTCGAGGATTTTCAAATTCTTTTTTAATCTTGCGTAATTCATCTTTTAATACTTTATCTAAAGCTTCGCTACTTCCTAAAATCTCGTTTAGAAAATCGATGACCTTCTTTAAATTTTCCAATCTTTCAAGCAATTCACTAACATCGGTATTAGTAAGACGGTATAATTGTAAAGCCACGATAGCTTTGGATTGTTCCATAGTAAAGTCAAGTTCTTTGACTAAATTATTTTCGGCATCTGTCCGATTTTTACTAGCTCTAATAACTTTAATAACTTCATCTAAAATTCCTAGAGCTTTAACTAAACCTTCGGTTATATGATATTCTTTTTTGGCATACTCTAAATCAAATTGGGTACGTCTTGTTATAACGTCTCTTTGATGGGCAATATAAGCATCTAAGATAGGAAGAATACCTAATTGCTTTGGGCGACGGTTTACAACGGCGACCATATTGAAATTGTAAGATATTTGTAATTCGGTATTTTTTAATAAGTAATTTAAAACGAAATTTTTATCGGCACCATTTTTCAAATCGATAACGATTCGTAAGCCTTCTTTACCGGACTCATTACGGGCTTCTTGAATGCCTTCTATTTTTTTATCTAAACGAATTTCTTCGATACGACGTACAATACTCGTAATAGTTACATCATATGGGATTTCGGTAATGACAATCTGTTCTTTACCTTTATTTTTGACAAACTCATATTTACATTTAACGATAATTTTCCCGCGGCCGGTCTCATAAGCTTCCTTAATTCCTTGAAGGCCTTCTACGGTACCGCCGGTAGGAAAGTCAGGACCTTTAACGATATCCATAATAGTCTCTAATTTACAATTAGGAGAGTCGATTCTCTTAATGGTGGCATCGATTACTTCCCCTAGATTGTGAGGTGGGATGTTCGTTGCATAACCAGCAGATATACCGGTTGTACCATTAACTAAAAGTGCCGGGAATCTTGCTGGCAAAACCGTAGGTTCTAAACGAGAATCATCAAAGGTCGGAGCAAATTTAACGGCATCTTTATTGATATCCCGTAACATTTCATTACTAATTTTTGATAGTTTAGCTTCAGTATAACGATAAGCGGCGGCTGGATCACCATCGATAGAACCGTTGTTACCTTGAAAGACGATATATGGCTCTCTTTGTTTCCAACTTTGACTCATACGAACCATCGCATCATAGACAGAGGTATCACCGTGTGGGTGATATTTACCAATAACATCACCAACTGTTAAAGCTGCCTTAACTGTTTTCTTATCAAAGGTATTGCCATTTTTATACATAGCGTAAAGAATTCGTCTTTGTACGGGCTTTAAACCATCACGGACATCGGGAATAGCACGGTCTTGGATAATGTATTTAGAATACTTACCAAAACGTTCCCCCATTATTTCTTCTAGACTATAATCTTGTATCCGTTTTATTACTTCTTCCATATCGTTCACCATACGAATTATACCATAAAATAAGGCAACAAACAATTTACTTTACACTTTTAATGCTAAAGTTTTTTACAACATCATAATTTTTGATAATGGTAATTTAGTGTATTTGGCGATGATATTCTTATCTACTTTATCTCTAATCATCGCTCTAGCTATCTCTTCTTGTTTTCTAGATGCACCTATTGTTTCGCCTTTTTTGAAACCTATAGATTCGCCTTTTTTTAAAGCTCGATCTTCTATAGTATTTCTTAATAACTCTTCATGGGATAAATCAAATGTCATACTATAATCATCCGGATCCATACTTATCGCTAAATCGCTTTCTACTAATCTCTTATCTTTTTCCATATTACTAAATACTCCTTTCATTGCACTTCTAAATTCTTCACAAAGTATGCACAACTGATACTTTATTCGTACATACTAGCTAATTTAGACATTGGAATACCGGTTGTCGCGGCGATAATATCTTTGGCTACTTTGGCTTTAATTAAGTTTTTGGCTATCTCTTCTTGTTTTCTAGCTGCACCTTTTTTAAGACCAATTGATTCGCCCTTTTTTAAAGCTCGGTCTTCTATAGTATTTCTTAGTAATTCTTCGTGGGATAAATCAAATGTCATACTATAGTCATCTGGATCCATACTTATCGCTAAATCGCTTTCTACTAATCTCTTATCTTTTTCCATATTACTAAATACTCCTTTCATTGCACTTCTAAATTCTTCTTCTGTTTC
>CANQMM010000049.1 GCA_947624955.1 uncultured Bacilli bacterium
TCCTTCTAGACTTAAAATGAATTTAATTATAAAACATATTTTTAAGTTTAAAATCTCCACACTTATTCTACACTAACACACTAACTAAGTAGTTAGCATTAAATTATTGACCATCCGGAATTGCAAAATCTTCTAGATTACCATTTTCTTTTAATATTTTATTGACTTTCTCTGTTGCATTATTTAATTTATCATTACATAACTTCGCTAGCGCCATCGCTTTACTATATTTATCGATAGCTTTATCTAAATCGATATTGCCACTTTCTAATTCTTTAACGATTACCTCTAATTCATTTAAAGCATCTTCAAAAGTCTTATTCTTCTTTTCTTCCATTATTTATTCACCTCTTCTACTTTAACATTTAAATTACCTTCATATAACCTAATCTTTAACTGATCATTAACCTTAATTCCTTTAGTACTTTTCATAATCTTATCTTCTTTATAAACGACACTATAACCTTTATTTAAAATACTTAAAGGATTTAATAATTCTAACGAATTGATGGTCATTTTTAAATCGTGTTCCCACTGCATCATCCTATTTTGGATAACGCTCGTCGATTTACTAACTAGTAAAGCAATTTTATCTTTTTTCTTTAAATATATCTCAATCGGTTCTTTTAAGACTTGCTTATTTACAATATTATCTAACCGTACGCGTTCTCGCTCTAAAATATTTTTAATTATTTGATTTAACTTATCTAAAGTACTATCTAATTTTTGTTCTTTTACTTCATACATCGCTAAAGGATTTTTTAAAATAAAAGAATTTTTAATATTATCTAGTTTCTTTTCGTTAAAGGCAATGAATTTATTAATGCTCTCATTTAACCTTATACGATATTGTTCAATTAAATTATTGATATCGACTAAATTCGGTACCGCCATCTCGGCAGCTCCGGTTGGGGTTGGAGCACGTAAGTCCGCCACAAAATCGGCAATAGTAAAGTCGACCTCGTGGCCAACAGCACTGATAATCGGTATCCTTGAATTATATATCGCTCTAGCTACAATCTCTTCATTGAATGCCCACAAGTCTTCAATCGACCCGCCACCCCGGCCACAAATGATGACATCTAGATCGTATTCTTGGGCTTTTGCTAGTTGCTTTACAATCGAGTCTTTGGCTAACTCCCCTTGCACTAAACTCGGAAATAAAATCGTTTCACAAATTGGATATCTTCTCTTAATTGTACTTAGGATATCCCGAATTGCCGCACCCGTACTTGCTGTCACTATCCCAATTTTTTTAGGAAATTTAGGGATTGGTTTTTTATGGTCTTTATTAAATAAGCCTTCGCTTTCTAATTTTTTCTTTAGTTTTTCATATTCTAAATAAAGATTACCAATGCCATCGAGTTGCATATCTTCGACATATATTTGGTAACCACCTGTTGCTTCGTAAACACTAACTCTCCCACTTACTAAAACATTCATCCCATCTTCCGGAGTAAATGTTAAATTTTTGGCACTACTTGCAAACATTACTGCCGCAATTCGGCTACTTTCATCTTTCAACGTAAAATATAGATGACCGCGCGTATGGTTTTTAAAATTTGATATTTCTCCTTTTAAATAGACTTTATTTAAATGGGTATCGATATCAAATTTCGCCTTGATATATCTATTTAAATCACTAATTTTGATATATTTTGGTTCCATTATTCATTTATCATCCTATCTAATACCGCATTGATCATCTTTCTTACCGCATCATCGCTATATTTCTTCGCTAATTCCACTGCTTCATTAATAACTACCACACTTGGCGTATCCGTATACTTTAATTCATATATCGCCATTTTGAGTATCGCTGCCCCTGTTTTATCAATTCTCTCAATATTCCAATTATTCATATATTTGTTAGCATCTTCTTTAATGCTATCTTCGTGCGTAATTACCCCATATACAATATCTTTAACAAAATCATTATCAATTTCTAGATTTTCTTTAATGACTGTGTCGACATCATAAGCCATCTTATTTTTTCGATAAATATCTATTTGATACAAAATAACCATTATTTTTTCCCGTAATTCACTTCTAGTTTTTCCCATCTTGCTCACCTCGTAATAAAATTATAACACTTTCAATTTAATAATTAAATATCAAAAATCTTGAAAAATATCTCTTTCATCTGCTCATATTCTATAAACTTATAATCTTTAAATTTTTCCTTGATTATCTTCCCAGTAGCATCCGTCTTTTTAACTCGGCACCAAGCCCCTACTCCCGGTAATTTCTCATAGATCATTCCCGGTATCTCCCGGTCACAAGTAAATCTTTCCATAACTTTTAAAAAAGTTAAATCATAAGTCAGTAAATCCGTATTTTTATCTTGGCGGGTGTCATAGACGATTGTATTTTTTCCATTGATTGTTTCTATTACGACTTTTTCTAAATCTTTTTGAAATACTTTAATAATTACTCTTTCATAATTTTTTAAAGTGCTCTTAAAACTCGCATAACAAATATCAAATCTTAAATCATCTAATACTATATATAACCAATCCATTACTTATCTAAATCCTTTAACTCATACAAGATATTAATAGCTTCAATCGGCGTTATTCTAAGTGGGTCTATCTCTTTTAATCTTTTAGAAACTTTACTCTCTTCCTTAATCGGCTCATTAAAATCAAAACTACACTGCGTACCAGTACTCTCCATCTTCTTATGACTACTTTCTTCATAAAAATTTAATATTTCTCGAGCTCTACCTAGCAACTCATCCGGCATTTTCGCTAGTTTCGCTACGTGAATACCGTAACTTTTATCGACGGCTCCATCTTCTACCTTATGTAAGAAAGTTACATTGCCATTTTCTTCGATTGCTGCTACGTGGACATTTTTTATTCCTTTAACCTTTTCGGCCATTTTAGTCAATTCGTGATAATGCGTTGAAAATAATACTTTGCATTTAATTTTCTCATTAATGTACTCTAATATTGCTTGCGCAAGACTCATCCCATCGTAAGTTGAGGTTCCTCTTCCTAACTCATCGAATAAAATTAAACTCTTCTCCGTCGCATTACATATGGCATTTCTAGCTTCCATCATTTCTACCATAAATGTCGACTCGCCACTTACTAAATCATCACTTGCCCCAATTCTTGTAAATATCTTATCAAAGATTGGCATCTCCACCGATTTAGCCGGTACAAATGACCCCATTTGCGCCATAATCACGATAATCCCTAACTGGCGCATAAAGGTTGATTTACCACTCATATTAGGTCCCGTAATTAAAAGCGTATCGATACCATTTTGCATTCGGCAATCATTAGCTACATAGACGACTTTACTAACTCTTTCGACTACGGGATGTCTTCCTTCTACTACAATTAAGTCTTTCCCTTGCGTTAATTTTGGTCTAACTAGTTTTAATTCTTCCGCACAAACCGTCAAAGAACAAATAACATCTAATTCACTAATTACTTTGGCTATTTTTTGTAAATCAAATAAACGGTTCTTTAAAAAATCTCTTATCTCCATAAATAAGTTATATTCGATTTCAACAATTCGTTCTTCCGCATTCAAGACTAAAGCTTCTTTTTCTTTTAATAATGGTGAAATATATCTTTCACAATTAGTAAGTGTTTGTCTTCTTTCATAACCAAATTCCGGTTTAACTAAATTCGTCTGTCCTTTCGAAATCTCAATAAAATAACCAAATACTTTATTAAATCCCACTTTTAAATTCTTTATCCCGGTCTTTTCTCTTTCTTTATTTTCTAATTCGGCAATAAACTCTTTACCGCCACTCCTAATCTTTTTTAACTCATCTAACTCTTGATTATATCCCTCTTTAATTAAATAACCATCGTGTATAGTTATCGGTGCATCTTCATATATTGCTCTTTCTAATAAGTCATAAATATCTTTAACATCATCAATTTGATAAGCAAATCCTAAAGCTTCCACTCTTTCTTTAATATCTGGTATAACTTTTAAAGACTTTTTAAGTTGTAATACATCCCTAGCATTTAAATTTCCACAAGCAATCTTGCCACATAATCTTTCAATGTCATATACCTCGTATAAAGAATTTCTTAACTCATCAAGGGTAATAAACTCTTCTTGTAATTTACTAATCATATCATATCTTTTATTTAGTTTATCGATATCTTTTAAAGGTTTTAACATCCACGATTTTAATAATCTACTACCCATTGCTGTCTTACATTTATCCATTAACCAAATTAAACTATTATTTCTTTCTTTTAATCTTAAAGTTTCTACTAATTCTAAATTCCTAATTGTATGAATATCCATCTCTAAATATTCATCACTACTAATTATTTCTACTCCCTGAATATGTGATAAATCTTTTAATTCTCTTACTACTAAATAATATAATAAATGTTTTACTCCGGTCGCAATAACTACATCATTAATATTCTTATATAGATATTCATACCCTTCATTTAAGTAATCGCCACATATACTTACCCCAATATTATAAATATCTTTTAAAGTAGTAATTAATTCTTGATCAGTTTCATCACTGAGTAGGACTTCCTTAAGTCCTAACTTCAATACTTGATTAATTAACTTGGTCTTATCGTGTTCTAATTCTAAAGAATATAAATGTCCGGTACTAATATCTGCATAAGTAATTACATAAACATATCCAAAATCTAAGATACTTCCTATATAGTTATTATCATATGCCTTAAGCATTTCGGCATCGACAATACTCCCTTTACTATATACTTGAATTACTCCTCTTTTAACTACTTTATCTTTACATTTCTTAGGGTCTTCCAATTGCTCACATATTGCTACTTTATATCCTTTTTCAATTAATTTCTCAATATAAGGAGTTACGGAATGGAAAGGTACTCCACACATTGGTACTCTTTCATCCAATCCGGCATTCTTTCCCGTTAGGGTTAATTCTAATTCTCTTGAAGCAATTAAACCATCTTCAAAGAATATCTCATAAAAATCCCCTAATCTAAAGAATAATATCTCCTCTTCATAATTATCCTTAATCTCCATATATTGTCTCATTCCCGGAGATAATTTACTACGATCTACTTCATTTCGTTTCATACTACATCACAACTTAAATTATACAAAAAAATCGCCAAACTAGCAATTATTTAGCGATTTAATAATTAAATTTATAAACTCAATTCATAAGGATGTTCACTAGTACCGTCGTGAGTTTCATCATAAACAATTTTAACGCCCGATTTTAGATAAACGACCGGCCGCACGGCATTCGCATGGTCCGCATAGCTGTAGCCGACAAACCAACTGTGGCTCACACCGAAGACAGAGTTAGCATAAGGCGAAAGAGGCACCGGAGTCATTGTCCACTGTGATTGGCTACTATTAAATAACCAACCGTTTTGGGCACAGTTTGTTTGATAACTATCGCCATTCCAACCGTTTAATTTATAATTTAAACACGCCTCTCTATCATATCCTGCTGTAGTTCCCCCGCTTGTCGCATAACCGTAGTCACTTGGGTACATTAGTCCTACTTTCCCTATCCATTTGGTTGCTCTTGGTGTTTTGTCATTACAATAATCTCCGCTTGTACATAATGACTTCCCGTTATTATCGCTCCGCTCTGCTGTGTACATTTCTTTTGTATTAGTATTACTATATTTTTTTATTGTTCCATCAATTGTTCCGGTATTCCACATTACTCTAGCCACTAGACTTCTGGCTGTTTCATCTAATCCTTTGGTTGGATTATGCGTAGTTTCTGTGAAGTCACATATTTTTGTCGACAAATTAGTATTTCCATAACAAGTTCCCTTTGTGCTATTATAATAAGCTTCATTTAATGCCTTTTGAATTGCCGATGTACTCCATTCATTTACTCCAGAACCATTATTGACGTTTGAGTCAGTTGAATCCCACGAATAAGTATCTAGTGATGTATCCTTTATTATCTTTAAAAGTTTGACTTGTTTGCATTCTTGTGCATAACTTTCAGTGGTTATTTTCTTTACATCAGTATCTTCTGGACATTCCCACATATGGTTAAAGACCCCAATTATTCGCCAATCTTCGCCATTAAATTTTACATAATTATTGGGAGATGCTCCTATATAACGGATATTGTTATCTTTAGTTCCATCTTCTACCATTGTATTAGGATTATCCGCTAATAAAAGTTCTACATATTGAGCTCCATTTGGTTCACCTGCTACCGCACTTATTACTATCTTGGAATTAAGTGTTTTTCCTCCTACTGTTTCATTTGTACCACTTTCATCTAGCCACATTCTTAGACTATGGCTATTGGACTTATAGGCATCTACACCACTAACAGCTAATGTTTTTGATTTAATAGAATTAGTTTCTACTGTAGTTGCTCCTTGTAGGTTAGGATTATCAAATCTAACCGGCTCATTATCATCTAGCATTACTTTGATATACTTATCTTCCATATCTGAACCTGCTAGTATTTCTAAGTTAATCGCATAACTAGCATAAACACTACAATTATTTTTAACATTAAAAGTATATGGGGTTAATTTTTTACCATCATCATCTGTTATAGGAAATTGGTTTTTTAAATCGATAACATTTTCTTCATCGGTTAATTGTATTTCAAAACATCCTGATTGTACTAAATTAGGATTAGTCTGTTTCTCTGTTTGGCTCCATACAGCATAAGAAAAACCTATACCTATCGATATTGATAAACATACTGCTAGTATTCCTAATATTACTACTTTCTTATT
>CANQMM010000050.1 GCA_947624955.1 uncultured Bacilli bacterium
AAGTATATTCTATCATATAATAATACTGACATTTCTATAAAATCTTATACTGACATTTTAAAAAAGGTTTAACATTATAAATGGATTAGTTGACTTTGCGTAAAACTTGTGATAATATGGATATATATGAAGGAAACTTCATAAAATAAAAAAGGAAGCATTCAATTTTTGACTTGTTGAATGCCTACCTATATTAATTAGGGTGGCATTTAAGGATTGATTTAGTCAATTCTTAATGCCTATTTTTTTGCTATTTTATATTATGGTTAATAATAAAATGATAGCTATAAGCTTTAATAATTTGATAATAAATGTTTTGTGGCTCATAGTCATCACCTCCTTGATGGAGATAGGCATCAACATTTGAATTACTTCCTGTAAACATTATATCATTCTACTTTAAGTAAATCAATTATTAATTTACTCTAAGTATATTTAAAAAATAAAGCCATAATTATTTATTGGGCTTTATTTTGTTTTGAATAATATTGATAAACTTTTGATATGCTTCTTTTTTTTGAGTAGGATCTGGTAGCCATTCAAAGAAGAGTTGCGGTTCTGTAAGTTCTATTTCCATTACTAGGTATTGATTATTGGTTTTAACTGTATCAATACGCATATAAGCATTATTTTGAAATTCGGGAATACTAGTAATTTGCTTAACTAAGGAAATTAATTGATTATCTAATTGCTCAAGGGGAATGTATTCCGTTTTTTTAGCGGTACTTAATATTCCTGGGTAACGAATAACGGCGTGGGATATTTGATTACCAAAGACGATAATAGAATATTCGCCATCTTTTATTTCCGGAATAAACTCTTGAAGCATAAAACCACAACTAACATTTGTTAAATCATTTAAAATTTCTTCTTGATTATCTTTAATTAAATGGGTATGATTGCCGCTAGCAGAGATGATGGGTTTGACAACTAGATTGTTTTTTAAATGCGGCTTTAAAGTTGTTAAATCTTTATAAAAAGTAGTTTTAATATGGGGTATGGCATATTTATCTAAAATTTCAAATTCTTTTTGCTTATCGATATTAGCAATGATTATTTCATAACTATTAATTAATTCGGTAAATTTGTGAATCATTTGTAGATAGTTATTAAAATCTTCGTATTGCTTTTGATAACCCCAAATAGAACGGACTAGAGTATAAGGAGTAAGAGGAATATCTTTTTCCCAAGCAATAATTTTAGTAGCAATACCATTTTTTAATAAGTACTTTTGTAAGATGAGATCTTCTTTAACTTTGTTTTGATACTGAGTAGAAGATAAAATAGTTAGAGATGCTTCAAAGTGATGCGTCGCTAAGTATAATTTATTAGATAAAGAAAGTACTTTAAGTTTTAAAGGATAAAATATTTTTTTCATAATTATCGCAACTTTCTAACAGCTAAGTTTATAATTTTGAAATTATTAATTAAAGCTTCTTTTTCAAGACCAAAGTTAATGCGGCCAACGATCTCATTATCATAAGGCCAAGACATACTAGAACCCATTAGATATAAGATTTTACCTTCGATATAAAAATATTTTAATAAATCATATTCTGTATTGATGATATTATCAGCATAGTGTTTACCTTTAAGATTAGTAAAATCGACGATAGCAAAGAATCCGGATGTAGGAACAGTATTTTTTCTTAAAGTAACATTAGGAATACCTTCTAGTAATATTTTTCTAATAGCGGGGTCTTTTTCATAGTAAGCAATATCTTCCCTAATTTTATCTTGAATAGCGGGATCTTTAATCGAGTTAATTCCTTCAACTAAACATTTAAATAATTCATAACGATATTGATATTCTTTAATAATTGGGGTGAAATACTTTTTCGTTTGGCGATAACGTTTATCAGTACCATTGAAAGCGCCTTCTAGGGCTTTAACTTGAAGGACAGAAACAGAGTCCATAGCTTGGAAAATTAGATTGGCAAGGCCACGGCAGATAGGAATTGGTGCTAGAATGACTCCAGCCCGAAATGATGCTAAGCCATAAGCTTTAGAAATCCCAAACATACTAATAGTATTATTAAAATATTTAGGAATGGAAGCCATTGGAAAAGCTAGATTATTTTGATCAAAAGTTAAATCACGGTAGATTAGGTCATCGATAACAAAGACCCCTTTAGCTAAACAAACATCACCAATACCGGTAATGATATCCATTTCATTTTTGGTTAAGACATTTCCTAGCGGATTATGCGGGTTCATATTTAAGAAGGCCACTACTTTTGGAATATAATCTAACTTTCCTTGCCAAGTAGTTTTTAATTCTTCATTAAGTTCATCGATTCTTTTAGCTAACTTTTTAGGATTGACAAAGAAATTATCTTCTTCACTTAAATCTAAGATTTCAACCCGAGCATTCATTCTTTCCGGTTCAATTGCAAATAAGCCATAGTTGGGTCCGGTTACTAAAATAACATCTTCAGGACGTGCAATTAAATTTAGGATTAATGAATAAGCGTGAGTTGTTGAACAAGTAAAAACAACATTATCGATGGATAAACCATCGTAGTTAGCTTCTTTATCTAACTTAAAACCTTCACGTTTAAGATAATCGACAAATTTTTGGCGCGCCCATTTGGAACCCGTTGTAGCTGGATACCAATAAAGAGTTTTATCACGGTCGACGTGTTTTATTTCGCGGATGCAACCAGGGTATGGAGGGGTTTTCATCGGTGTGCCACTATGTAAGCCATCATATTCGGAGATTTCTTTAATTTCCGGTTTACCATATTTGATTACTTCACCACGGAAAAAGTTAAAAGCATCACCAATTTTAGCTACTTCGGGATAGAAGGGTTTATAATCTTTCCGATGACCAATGCTGGCGTGAGTTATTAATAAATCCGGATTATTTTTAGTCAAATCAGCTAAAGCCGGAGAAAAGTTTTGAACGTCATAACTACCAGTAGTAAGTTGAACATTTAGACCGAGTAATTTTTTAATAAATTTTTTACTTTTTTTAGTAATTTTTTCTTTCATAAAAATTTCCTTCTTTTTTTAATTATATCATAGTTTAAATAGTTTTAAATGAGTTTGTGATTTAATTGACAAAATCGGGGGTTAATTGGTATACTTAAAGTACAAGGATTGATGATAATGAAGTTTAAGTATAAGATGATATTGAGTGTTATTTTATTATTATTAACTTTTTCGATATATATATGTTTTAATTATAATAGTGTAATGAAAAAAATTAGAGAAATTATTGGCGATGAAGCGGTAGTTTTATCTATGGAAAATATCAGTGTCAATTATCTAACTGGTGATGAAGTAGTATATAAAGGGAAAGAATACATTAAAGAATTTTCGATAACTAATGTAAGCAAGCAAGATGTCTATTACGATTTAGCTTTAATCAATGTAAATAATGATCTTAAAGAAAGTAAAGTTAAGATGGCGATTCAAGCTAGTGATGGGGGATTTAATTTAGATTCTCTAGAATTTCCAGAAAATGATGAGGAGATAGCAAAGTCGATTAAAATTCCTATGGGAATGACCCAGCGTTATAAGGTAGTTTTAAGTGGGGATAAATTAAGTAGTGGGGAAGCTTTAAGCGCTAAGATCTATATTAGTGAGAATGACAAAGCCCACGAAGCTAACCAACTTGCTAGTTTAATATTAACATCTAACGAAGTAAATAATAGTCTAGATATTACGGGGTTAATTAAAGGACAAGATGATTTAGGAGTTACTTATTATTTTCACGGTAATGTGGAAAATAACTATGTTAGTTTTGCCAATTATAATTGGCGAATTGTGCGGATTACGGGGGATAATCGGGTTAAGTTAATATTAGATGAAGATTTGGAAGAGTTGTTTAAACCGTATAACGATAATGAGTCATTTGAGACAATAAGTGAAGCAATAAAACTGGAAACTTCGGACGGATTAAAAACTTTAAATGCTTGGTATGTGAAACATTTACAGGATTATGATGAGATGATTGCCTTAGGTAAATATGTTAGTGAAACGGCAACGGGGGTAGTTAATTCAGGGATTACTTCGTTTACTGCTAAAGAGAGATTGTTTGAAACAGAAAAACCAAGTCTAGTTAATAGTGGGGTAGCTTTTACTAGCAAAATTGGACTTATAAGTGGCGATGAATTATTCTTAGCGGGGGTTAATAAAAATACTAGTAAGGAAAGTTATTTATATAACGAAGAATTAGTTAATGGAATATATACTTATTCACCTTACTCTTATAATGAAAATACCGATAATCTCAATATGATAGTTATGACTAAGGATGGTAAACTAAGTTATCAAGCAATGAAAAATGCGGGAGGATTAAGACCAGTCATCATTATTAATGATAAAGTTAAAGTTAATAGTGGGACGGGAGTTAAGGATGATCCATATATCATTGATATGGCAAGCTAGTCGAATGACTAGTTTTTGTTAAATTTTTGTAAAAGTTAAATTTAGAGGGTATATTTAGGTAGAGGTATGTTACAATATATTTATGTGGTGAATTAAGATGAAAAATTTATATATCAGTTTAATAAATTTTATTAATTCTTTAAGTATTTTAGATGTGATATTTATGGGTTCAGTAATATTTCTAATTATTTTAATAATATTACTCATATATGTAACGCGAATGGATGAAGAAGAAAACTTAGAGATAATGAAAAATTCTAATGAATCCCAAGAGACAGTTAAAGATAACGAGGAATTAGATTTAGCTTTGATAAGTCAAGAATTAGAAGAAGCAAGCCCCCCAAATATTAGTTTAACTCCTTATGAAGAAGAACAAGAAGAAAGAGCAATTATTAGTTATGATGAATTAATTAGTAATACGGGAAAAGTAAAATTAAATTATGAAGATGAACAAGAAGATGATGGGTTAGTCGTCAAAAAAGTCGATTTGGATAATTTAAATACTCCGGATTTAGATATGCCGAAATTAGCTAATAATAACTTTAAAGATGAGTTGATGGCAAAATCGGTAATCAGTTATGCTAAAGAAGAAGATTTTTTAGCTGCTTTAAAGAAAATGCAAAAGTCTCTATATTAAAAGGAACCATTTTATTGGTTCCTTTGATAATTGTAAGGATTTTGTTGATAAAGTATATTATTATTTAGGACTTGTTGATTATTTGGATACATTGAATTATTTGGCATATTCATTTGTGGATACATTGATTGGGGATTATTCGGATACATTGGCATTGGCATCCGATTTTGGTAAGGATTATAATTTGCTGGATAAGGATTAGCTGGAGTTGGGGTTTTGATTTTTCCCATTAGGGCTTGTTTTAATTCTTCATCACTTTCACCAAAGTCTTCACTGATATCGATAATTCGCAATATTTCTTCAAAACTAGTCGTACCGTTAACGACTTTCATTAAACCATCTTGTAATAAAGTAATCGTGTTTTCTTGGGTATAGACAAGTTTACGGAGTTCTTCTTTACGAACACTATTAACGATGGCATCACGGATATTTTGGGTAATATGTAAGACTTCGTGAATAGGAACGCGGCCGCGGTAACCTCGTAAGCATTCACTGCAACCGACCGGTTCATAAAGATTGGTAACATCGAGATTTAAAGCTTTTTTAATTACGACTTTTTCATAGTCAGTAGCTGGTCGTAATTTTCGACATTTCGGACATAATCTTTTTGCTAGACGTTGAGAGATAATTCCAGTAAGGGCACTACCTAGTAAATATCTTTCAACATCCATATCGAGTAATCTTTCGATGGTATTTAACGCATTATTAGTGTGGATAGTCGATAATACTAAGTGACCAGTGATAGATGCACGAACAGCGATACGAGCAGTCTCATCATCACGAATTTCACCGATCATAATGATATCGGGGTCTTGTCTTAAAATACTACGTAGAGTCGTAGCAAAGTCTAAACCGATTTCACTCATAACTTGGACTTGGTTTAAACCAGCAATTTTCATTTCGACTGGATCTTCGACAGTGATGATATTTCTAGCAGTAGTATTTAGTTTTTGAAGGAGAGCATAAACTGTCGTCGATTTACCACTACCAGTAGCACCAGTAGTTAGGATAATTCCATTAGGTACCGCAATCATCTTTTTAACTTTTTCAAGATTTTCACGGGAAAAGCCCAAAGTCTCTAGGCCTTGCAAACTCATCGAATAATCAAGAATACGGATAACGATTTTTTCGCCATCGACAATAGGTAGGGTGGATACACGCAAGTCGAGGGCGGTACCATCGATAGTACTTTTAACAGCACCATCTTGCGGTAGTCGTGATTCCGTAATATTCATCCCAGCGATTATTTTAATACGGGTAGATAAGTTTTTTTTAACTGATTCCGGAACGGAAGCATAATCAACTAATTCGCCATCGATACGGATGCGGACTTTTAATACCGTAGGAGTTGGGTCGAAGTGAATATCGGAAGCTTTTTTGCGGATAGCATCAACTAACATTTCGTTAACGATATCGACAACGGGAACATTATCATAGTCAAATTCGCGAAACATCACTTCACCCCAATTCTTTATTCTTTAAATATTATACTATAAATTAAGTGACAATTCAATTAAAACTAGTTAACAGGATAAGCGGGTTTATGGTATATTATTGATTAAAGGAAGGGTTATAAATCCCCGAGTTTATCACATATTTATAAAAAATAGTTCTTCAAGTAGCATAAATACTTGATTTTTTATGGAATTTCA
>CANQMM010000051.1 GCA_947624955.1 uncultured Bacilli bacterium
TCAGTTTATATTCGTATTCCCTATTCCTTTATTCTTTACGATATATAAATATCTTAGATTTTATTTTCATTTTATTTGCTTTGCAAAGTGCAAGGTTCTTTCTTATGCCATTTTTCCTTTATTATACTAAAAATAGACCAATTTCGTTAACAATTGGTCGAACTTTTTGGTCTATTTTCCCTTTTATTTACTTACTTTTTTCAAAACTGTCCGTAGATCAGCCTACTTGATATGGTTCATCTTGGGTTCCTTTTCCGCCTATAATTTGTACGTCCGATTTTAGATAAACGACCGGCCGAACGCCATACGAACTTTGAGCAGAAGTAAGGCCAGTAACATACCCATTACGGTCTATAACGAAGGCACGAGTAGCATTGGATATATGTGGTGCTGGTGTTAGCGTCCATTGATGATCGCTATTCAATAACCAACTATTTTGCGCACAATCTGTTTGATATACGCTTTCATTCCATTTGTATAGCTGATAATTTAAGCAAGCATCTCTATCATAAGTTTCCCCTCCAGAAGTGGCATAACCATAATCACTTGGATACATAAGTCCTACTTTACCTATCCATTTCGTTGTTCTATCGATTTGATCAGTACAATATATTCCACTTGTACATATCTTTCCATTATTACCACTTCGTTCTGCAATGTACATTTCCTTTGTGTTGGTATTATCATAAGTTTTTGTTGCTCCATCTACTGTTCCGGTATTCCACATTACTCGGGCCACTTGGTTTCTGGCTGTTGCATCTAATCCTTTTGTTGGATAATGCACAGCTTCTGTAAAATCACATGTATGTGTAGATAAGTTAGAAGTTCCATAGCAAATTCCTTTTTGACTATTGTAATAAGCATCATTTAAAGCAATTTGGATTGCTGCTTGACTCCATTCATTTATTCCCCATCCATAATTAACTGATGATTTTGTGGAGTCCCAGGAGCGTGCCCCAATTAACTGATTTCTAATTATTTTTAAGAGCCTTATCGAACTACACTTTTCTTCATAATTTTCCGTTGTAACTGTTTGGTCATCATCGGGGCATTCATACATATTATTAAATACGCCAATAATTCGCCAGTCTTCACCATTAAATGTTACATAGTTATTTGGAGTTGCACCTATATATCTTTTATTATTATGACCATCAGTAGCTACTTGCTTAACATCAGTAATACTATCAACTACTTCTGTAGCTGGAACTGGAATTCCTATTTGATACGGTTCATCTTGAGTCCCTTTTCCGCCCGTAATCTGTACATCCGACTTTAGATAAACGACCGGCTTAATGTCAAACACACTGATCGCGGTATATTCTAAAAAAATGCCGCGATCAAATAAACCAAACACGCCATTTGCTTTATCCTCTATAGGTAAAGGAGTTATTGACCACAAATATTCATTATTAAATAACCAATTGTTTTGAGTACAATCCGTCTCATAATCTTTGCTACCCCAACTATTTAATTTATAATTTATACATTCTCCCCGTGTTTTTCCTAAACTAGTTGTACTTCCGCTAGTGGCATATCCATAATCACTTGGGTACATTAATCCTACTTTCCCTATCCACTTAGTTGTTCTAGGTATTGTATCATTACAATATGTTCCACTTGTACAAATTTTGCCGTTGTTATCACTTCGTTCCGCTGTGTACATATCCTTTGTATCAATATTTTGATATGTTTTAGTTATTCCATCCACCGTTCCAGTATTCCACATTACTCGGGCTACTTGCTTTCTTGCTGTTTCATTTAGTCCTTTCATATTTCCATCTTGTGAAAAATCACATACCAAAGCTGGACTCTTGTTACTTCCTCTATAACATATTATATTAGTGCTATTATAATAAGCTTCGTTTAATGCTTTTTGCATCGCGGATGTACTCCACTCATTAACACCATATCCATTATTTGTAGATTTTGGCGTTGAATCCCAAGAAAAACCACCCAGTGCCTCATCTTTGATTATTTTTAATAACCTAGTCTTCTTACAATTGTCTGTATAATTGTCAGTGGTAATTTCCTTTCCTTCAGTATCTTCTGGACACTCATACATATCATTAAATTCGCCGATTATTCTCCAAGTCTCATTATTGAAAGTTACGTAATTATTAGGGGTTTTTCCAGTATACCGAAGATTATTTGCTTCATCTACTTCTATTCCACTACCTTCTTCATTTTGAATATCTTCCATAAACTGATTAGCAAATGTACCTTTACTAAATTCTCCTACTTTACTATCTATTATTAATATTGAATTAGGATTTACGGAGTAATTAGCAAAAGATATACCTATTACTGCTAATACGAAAATAACACTTGTTATTATTAGCAAATGCTTTTTCGTAAATTTTCTATTTAGTTTTTTATATTCTTTTTCTGGGTTAAACTCTTTCATACCTAGTCACCGTCCACGCACAATATCATTGTACTATACATTCTAATTGTACAATAATATTGTTTTCTACGTCAATATTTTAATAAATTAGAATGTTGAACTTTGACAAAAAAAGCACTTTACAGCGCTAATTAGAATTATCTTGACTTATAAGACTAAATGTTTTCCCATTAATGTTAACTAAATATTCACTATATAAAATTGTTAATACTTGACGAATATCTCTTTTAAATCTTAAGGCCATAACATCACGAGGATTATAACTAGTCTCAGTTAACTCACTAAAATCAAATTTACTTGCTAATCCTAACTCATCGACTACTTCTTTTAAAATAGCATCAGTTGGTAAATCAGGTACATCAAACTTTAATTTAAATTTAGCTATCCAACTATCGACACTCTTTCTTCTAGCTAAATCCATTTTTAAAATATAAGATGGCCATTCTTTTATTGCTACTTCACATTGTTCAACGTATTTGGCTAATAAATCCGTATGAGCAGTTACATAATCCGCTAAAAAAGAATCTTTACTTCTAATAACATCTAACAAAAAATTTGTTATGCCATACTTTTGAAAAGTTAAGACATTTCTAAACTTTCGATGAGCAATATCTTCAATTGTTTCAGTCGTCCCGCCTTCCAAAATATCCACTAGCATAAACTTAGCTAAAACATACAACATAATTGGGGTATTAGCATAATTTTCTTGAATTAACCAAAAACCATATCCAAATGATTCTAAATCTTCTTCATCGCTTAAGTTATTAACATAAGCATTAGCAATCTCACATTCAACATTATAAATCATAACGGTTCTAGCTACATAATCTTCATCGAGAGTTGCTATTGCTGCTAAAGCTATAACTTCAAAAAGTTCATTAATTTGTTGTGAACGTTTTCTTATAAATACCTCTTCATCATCATCGATTTCCTCTAATATAGTATCTTCTTCATTAAGTGGATTATTACTTATAAACTGACTAGCAACTTCCTTAACAAATTCTTTATCTTCCATAAAAAAGGTCATTATCTTAATGGCAAAATCGAAATTTCCTTTAACAGCAGTACTACATTTCTCATAATACTTTTTATCTTTACTACTTATTAATACTTCTTCCATAAACTCGGGATTATTTTCTAAGTCTTCTACTTTAAAAGGAACAACACTCTCCCCATTAATATATCTTTTAACTAATGCCCTATTTATTTTAATCATTATCAACCACCCCTTAGAAAGCAAGAAATATTATAGTGAATTATTAATCAATATGCAATATTATTTTTTATTTAATTCCTGATAATACATAACAATGTTTTTATCATAGTACCTAATTTCTCCCTTAGGTAAAATAATCATTCTTTCGATTCCTAAATTATCGACAAATTCGGGATTGTGACTTACTACTAGCATTGAACCGGCAAACTCTTTAAAAGACTGAGCTATAATTCTTTGGGTATCCGGATCTAGATGGTTAGTTGGTTCATCGAGTACTAAAAAATTAAATCCTCCAATAGCAAGTTTAGCTAATGCGACTCTACTTCTTTCACCGGGTGATAATACTTTAACTAATTTATAGACATCATTACCAAAGAATAAGAAATTACCAAGTACGTTCCTTAACTCATTTTCACTCATGTTAGTATCTTTAAAATTATCCACAATCGATAACTCTAAATCTAATAATTCGTGTTCTTGGGCATAGTAACCGATATCTACTTTAGAACCTAATTCAATTTTCCCTTGAATAGGTTTTAAAATATCCATAATTAGTTTCAGTAAAGTACTTTTACCTACCCCATTTTCCCCAACAATCAATAATTTTTCTCCCTTAGACATATCAAAGGTTAAATTATTAAATAAAAGTTCTTTATTAGGATAACCAAAACTTAAATTATCGACCCTTAATGGCACATTATTTAATTCTTGCTTCATCTTGATTTTAAAATGGGTTTGTTTTAAGCCCTTTTCGATTACTACTTTTTCTTTTTCTAACTTAGCTAATTTTTTCTGACGATCTTTGGCAATCTTCGCCTTCTTTTCATTCCCGGCGATATATTTAGCAATTATCTTTTTTAATTTATCTTCTTCCTTGCTTTGCTTCTCCGCAATCCTTAACTTGGTTTTCTCTCTTTCTTCTTTAATTTTTAAATATTTCGTATAACTTCCCGTAAATAATTCCATTTTATGCGTTGCTTTATCGATATATAATGTTTGATTAGTTACTCTATCTAAGAATTCTTGGTCATGCGAAATCACTAGTACTGTTCCTTTATAATTCTTTAAATAATTAATAATATATTCTTTCGTATCATTATCTAAATGGTTAGTTGGTTCATCAAGTAATATTACCTCTGGTTTCGAATATAGCAATCTCGCAAAAGCCACTTTACTCTTTTGTCCACCCGATAACTTATTTAAAGCCATATCGAGCATTTCACTACTAATATTCATCCCCGCTACTATTTTTAATAAAATATTTTCCGCTTCATAAACATCAAAATAATCTAATTGCGCTTGCACTTTACTTATCTTTTTCATTATGTTGTTAACTACTTTTTCATTAGTTTCCCTACTTGCTTGTTCATAAAGATCTTTAAGTTTATCTTCTAATTCTTTAATTGGTCTTCCTGTTAATAAGAAATCTAAAACACTCATCTCCATATTTGGTATTTCATCACTTATTACTTGCGGTAAAAAACTAATTCGGGTATCTCTATCTAATAATACTTTTCCACTATCCGGCATTATCTCTTGCCGTAGTAATTTAAAAAAAGTACTTTTCCCTGCTCCATTAACCCCAATTACTCCTACTTTTTCTCCCTTTTTTATCTCTACTGATACATCATCAAAAATAGTTTGTAATCCAATAGTTAAATTGACATTCTTAAGTTGCATACGCATCCCTTCAATCTTTATGATTATATCAAAATATTTCCTTTTTGTATAAATATCTCGTATCTTGCTCATAATTTAAATGAAAGAAGGATGATATATGCTTATTATTGTTGGTTCAAGAAGAGAAGGTAACTGTTATAATCTTGCCAAAAAAGTTAAAGAAACTCTAGATAATGAAAGAATCCATTGTGACATTATTACTCCTGGTAATCAGAAAATTCATCTATGTACCGGTTGTATGGATTGTGATAAGAATGGGGTCTGTGATTTTACTGATGATATGAAACATAATATTGAATTAATTACCCAAGAAGAAATAATTATGTTTATCACTCCTACTCGTTGGAACTTACTATCCGGAGATTTAAAAATATTTATGGACCGCTTAAATCCTTTATATTCTACTCAAGGATTAAAAGGTAAAAAACTAATCGCCGTTGCTATAGGAGCTAAAGATAAAAACTTATATAGTAGTGAATCAGCCTTAACCTCACTTTTAAGTTTTGGGGAAAGTGCCAAGATGGAATGTATTCTCGATTACCAATTTGACCACTGTCTAAACGCTGAAGATATCTTAAATCAAGAAGTAGCTTTAAATGATTTTTTAAACCAAGTAAAAACGCTCGCTAGTAAGTGAGCATTTTTTTATGCACTTTGCGTGCCATACTTATATTCTAATTTAGGGCCTTTAGGTAACTTGCCAAAATTTATTTTCGGTAATTCTTGCGAATAATTAGTTTCTCCCCCAAATGCTAAATACTCCCCAAGGATTAAAGCTACCTCTCCGTAATCTAGAGTTCCCCGATATTTACCAAAAACCATTTTTAATAATGTAGTATCAGCTTTAGTTAAATCTTGAGCATCAAAAGCTTCCATTATATGTTGATGACAAGTAGTTATCCCTATACCAAATATGCCTCTTGCAATATCTAAGTAAAATTGGGAATAAGGTTGCTCTATAGCATTAGTTAATCTTTTAATAATTTCCCCATCATCTAAATCTTTAGCTGTATTTAAATAATCGACTATTTTTATAATCATTTCTTTTAATATCGTTGTTCCCATTTGACCAATTGGTAAACCTAATCTACTCAATAAATCGAGAATACACATTTCAAAATAAGTCTCCTTATTCTCCACTATTCCCTCTTTATATTGCTTAAATTCCAATTTATCGTGATAAGCTTGTGGCGTTGCCCAAATAGATATGGCATCTGCTAAATATAGCGTCTGTTCCGTATCACTATCGAGTACGTTAGTTTTCGTCATATTGGTAACACCCCTTTCTAAACCCCATAATAAATATCCACCAGCTTAGCTGGTGGTTTTTCATTTGCGCCTAAAAGGCTTTATTATTGGCCTGCACTAAAGT
>CANQMM010000052.1 GCA_947624955.1 uncultured Bacilli bacterium
GCAAAGAAACAAATATTATTATAAACAAACTTATTGCAGTTTTTTTATAAAAACGGAATTCCAAATAAAAATTAACGTGAGTTAAATTTTTTGCTTAAAATTATTGATATATTTTTTAAAATATAGTAAAATGTTTTTGTGGTCCCGGAGTGATACTCAAGAGGCTGAAGAGGCGCCCCTGCTAAGGGTGTAGAGCGGGCAACTGCTGCGAGAGTTCAAATCTCTCTCACTCCGCCATTTTAAAAATTAAAAAGATAGCTTATTTAAAAGTTATCTTTTTTATTATAATCTTGAGGTCTTTTTATTATTGACGTAGTATTTATTGAGACTTTTATGTTTTAAAACGATACTCGATCCGATAAAGATTAAACCAAATATTAGTAAGACTATTGGAATAAGATACTCATACCATTTTTTAATATCTACATAAGCACTATAGATTAAGTAAATACTTACCCCTACGGCTAATAATCCGGTTATAAATAAGCGCAATAACCGAGTTAGCTGTTCTTTACCGGCTGCCGTCTTACGAAAATTGTTACTTATTTTTTGACGGTCTTCTTTAGAAAGAAAATCGATAGGAAGTTTCATAAACATCACCATCTTCATTTTACCATAAAATTAAAATATGGTATACTGAATTTGTGATGATTATGAAAAAAGAAATAACTTGGCAAAAATTAGTATACATCTTTATTTTAGGATGTCTGCTTGGCTTTGGTGTAGAGACACTATGGCATTTAATGAAAAATCACGTTTTTATCAATAAACAGGGCTTACTTTATGGGCCATTTAAACCAATATATGGCTTCGGAGCAGTGTTATTTACTTTAGCTCTAAATAAGATTCACGATAAAAATGTTGGCATTATTTTTCTATATGGAACCTTAATTGGGACGGTTTTTGAATTTTTCTGCAGTTTTATTCAGGAATTTTTATGGGGAACATATACTTGGACATATGCTAACTTTAAATATTCGATTAGTTCCCGGATCTATCTACCCTATTGCCTATTGTGGGGATTGCTGGCAATTGCTTGGATTAAATGGACACTACCTTTAATTAATAAGCTGATAGACAAGATATCACCACGGATTAGTAATCTATTAGCTACTATTATATTAGTTTTTATGATTTTTAATTTAATAATGACCGGCTTAGCAATGGACCGCTTTAGTGAACGTTATTATGGACAGGTAGCTCGTAATAAGTTAGAAACCTGGATTGATAAGCAATATAACGACGAGGTTATGCATAAAAAATTTCCCAAGTTAAGAATTGTAAATAAAGAAAAAGCCTAGGTATCTAGACTTTTTATTTTCTTTAATGGTGACCAGTACGAGATTTGAACTCGTGAATGCATGCGTGAAAGGCATGTGTGTTGACCACTTCACCAACTGGCCACAAAATGGTGGGCCTGGGGGGACTTGAACCTCCGACCTCACGCTTATCAGGCGTGCGCTCTAACCAGCTGAGCTACAAGCCCATTTTGTGTCGTTCATCATCGCTCGACTTATTAAGTATATCAATTCTATTTTGAAAATGCAATAAAAAGTTACAAATTTTACAAAATAGTTGGAAATGGGTGGATTATATACTCTTTTATTTATAATATGATAATGTTATAATTACGGTAATAAAGAAATGGAGTTGACGATAATGGCATTAATAAAGTGCTGGGAATGTGGTAAAGACATTAGCGATACTGCTAAGAAATGTCCTAATTGCGGTGCTAAAATAGCTAATAAGGGTAAGAAAAAGAAAAAATGGCTTATTATCGGAAGCATTGTTATTATTTTAGTAGGCATTTTACTAATTTTAATACTTACTAAAGAAAATAATGCAAATGGTAAAGATTTTATCGGCACATGGGAATATGTAAATTCAACTTATGAACCATATGAAGAAATAGAAAAAGAACGCTTAAATCTTAATATAACTGCTGATCATTTAAATGTGGATTTTGCTTTTGGTAACGGTGTTTTCTTTACCTATGATAAGCAAATGTTAAAAACTATGGATGCTGATTTTAACTATGCTTGTTTTACCCTAAATGATAATGAATTAAAACAGGATAAGTGTTCTACTGAGATTGTAAAATTTGTTTCTAAAATGCATTCTGATTTAGGAAAAGAAATAGGAATGTATAGTATTATTTATAAAAAAGTTGATTAAATTATTAAAAAATAAAGCAAAGCCTATATTATAAGACTTTGCTTAATATTTAACTTGGTGTCCCCTTAGGGATTCGAACCCTAGACCCACTGATTAAGAGTCAGTTGCTCTACCAACTGAGCTAAGGAGACTTGACTTATTAATTATAACATATTTTTTTAATTTGAAAATACCTAAAATTATATTTTTGGGAGTTTTTTAATAAACTTTACTATGGACAAGGATGTTTTAAATAAACTTAGAAGGTTAAATATTGAAGATATTATTTGGATAATAGCAATTGGTGTAGCCTTAATGAATTTTTATTCAAACTATTTTGAAAGAGAATATGTTAAAACTAACAGTAAGTATGCCCAAAATAAATTTCGAAAAATTAATGTCACAATATTAACTATTACTACTTTGGTTTCCCTGTATTTTACAGCCGTTACTTATGATGACTATAAAAATAGCCAAAATAAAGAGGAGTTTTTATTACCCCTAATTAGTAATACCCTCTTTTTAATTGGTGGGGCGATCCTCCTCTATTCAGCAGTTACGAGCGGGAATCTAGATGATACGGACGCTATTTTTTAAGAGTACGATATAAATTACCTTTTTCTAAGTCGATACCTTTTAATTTGGCTAATTCTGATACGCTAGTTACTTGATAACCTTTAGCGTATAATTCCGGTAAAAATATCCCTACGGCTTCAGCTGAAGTGGCATGAATATCGTGTAATAAAATGATGTCACCATCTTGAACATTATTAATGACGTAATCAGCAACTTTTTGGGCATCTCTAAGCTGCCAATCGAGAGTGTCGACTGACCACTGAATGAACGGTAAGCCAATAGCATTTCTTATGTCTTTAGTACTTTCGCCATATGGGGCTCTAATTAATTTAATAGTATCCCCAGTTATTTCGTTGAAGATTCTATTTGTATTTTCAACTTCGTTTTTTCTTTCTTCATCCGTTATTTTAGTTAGATATTTATGCGAATAAGTATGGGAACCAACTTCTAAGCCACTGTCATAGACTAATTTGACGGTAGAACGGTAACTATACATATTTTGCCCAAGCATAAAGAAGGTGGCTTTAGCTTTATTATCTAAAAGGGCTTGCACTACAGTTTTGGTATTGCCATTTGGCCCATCATCGAAGGTTAAAGCAATAGCAGGGCGGTTGGCATCTAACTTAGGTTGATTGTAATCGTCTTTATCAGTAACTTGACAGTTTGTATCTAATAAATTTTGAATATTCTTGCAAGATAAAATAATGGATAGAGACTCGTTTATTGCCGGAGTTATTGTATAATCGAGAAACTCTACTAAAATGCCATCTTGATTAAAAGTGTATTTATCCTGCCCTTCCCCTTTATTAATTACATCAGCAATAAACTTAGGATATTTACGGGATACTTCACTTTGTAATATTTTCTTAAATTTTTCTTGATTATCATTATCAATTAAATCTTGAATAGTTTTAACTTCCCCATCTTTTTGGGAAACGATGATGCTTTGCTTATCATTGTATGCATTAAGGTATGTGTCATTTATTTGATATGTTTGGTAATCTTCTCCCAAAATATTAGCAATTACTTTTGTAACATCCGTATTTGCTTTAGGATTACTCACACTATTACTACTATTATTATTCATTTTTGGCAATATGAAAAACGAGATAAATATAACACCTAGACATGATATTATTAATATAGACTTCTTCATATCATCACCATAGTTATATTATACCTCGTTTTAGAGAAAAATCACCTTAAATATTCTTAATATTACGCTTTTTAAAGACGGTTATAGTTAGAGCCATTAGGAGTAGCCAGTAGATTAAGCAGATGATTGTAGAAGATGTTAATGTGGCATATTGATAGGTAGATGAGCCACCATATAAATAGCAGTTAAAATCCCAATATAGGGTTGGAATAATTCTAAAAATCTTCCAATCAAGAGCATAAGCGGCTTCAGCAATGATAGCTGAACCGAAGTAGCCACCAACTGTAAGGACAATGGCTAAAGATGAACTATTAAATAAAGTACTGATTGTAAAGACAACCGTCAATAGAAGAATTAACATTGGTAAGGAAGCTAATGTCATCAAGAATAAATGTTTAAATAAATTTACGACGACAAGGGCTTTGGTACTTGTATTATAGATAACTGCTGGTATAGCTAGCGAACTAAAATCCATAAATAAACCGCCAATCAGTAATTGTAAAACAAGTACTAAGAGAATACTTAAGAGAACCATTAATATGGCTGTGATATATTTAGATAAAATAATTTTAACTCGGGAATATGGTTTAATTAAAAGATTTTTAATTGTTCCTTTATTAAATTCACTGCTGACAATCGTACCACCAATCATTAAAATAACAGCTAAGAAAAGGAGGGTATACTCATTATAAAAGTTCATAATGACTGCTCGGGAATTATTTTCGGAATTAATATCTTGTTTATTTTCAATAATATATTCGCTAAGCGCGATGTTCCCCTTACTTTCATCAATATATTCTTGATCATAATATGCTCCATCGCTTGAATATTCTGAACTGATAATTACGTCTTCGGCTTGTTGTTTCGTATTTAAAGCTTTATTTAAATAGTCATCACCATATGGGATGTCTTCGTCTAAACGAATTTGCAAATTAGCGATTGATGATTCTAATTCTTTAATACGCATTTCTTGATTGTTATACGAATTATAACTGTTTTCCGGTAATGGATTTTTAAGAGTAGCTAATTCTTCTTCCAAGCTGGCAATCTTTTCTTTAACAAAATAACGCCAATCACCTTTTTCTAGCTTGCTTAAGGCATCATCTAGTGTCGCCTTAGCTTCGTCAACATCACCTGACTCAGCATACAAAGCATAATAATAATCACTTTGAAGAGACTGAATGTCTTCATTTATTACTTGACGTTGCCAAGAATCTTCATCATACTCTTTTTGCAATTTATAGTTTTCTAATCGAGCTTTAACTGAAGCATAGTAACTAGAATAACCGTTCGAAATATCGATATTGTTTAGTTCATCTTGAGCATATTTAATTTCGACGTCAAGATTTTCGTTGTAACTATCATATACACTATAATCGTAATTATCTCTATATATTTTATTAACTAGTAATACGTAGCCAAAAAAGACAAGAAATAAGATATAAATACCTTTACGACTAAAAATTTTAACGAATTCATTTTTAACTAAATTAATCAATGATATTACCTCCAGTCTTCTTTAAGAATGCTTCTTCAAGAGAAATTTCTTGACGTTTTACTTCATATATAGCTACCTCTTTAGCAACTATTTCTTTAATAATATGGGCTATTTCTTCTTTAGATGCCGATACTTTTACGTGAGTGTCGTCTATTACAACACTATTTTCTGGGAAGATAGACTTTAACTTTTTAGTAGATGAAAGTTCAATGATGTAGGTATCTTTTTCATTTTCGTGTTTCAATTGATCGACCTTTGTAGTTTCCACGATTTTCCCGGCTTGAATTATACAAACTTTATTACAGAAACTTTCTAGTTCTGATAAGTTATGACTAGAAATAAGGATAGCCATATTTTCTTCTTTAGCTAGTTTTACTAATAGTTCTCGCAACTCTTTAATCCCTTCGGGGTCAAGCCCATTGGTTGGTTCATCAAGGATGAGTAAGTTTGGCTTATGAAGAAGAGCACTAGCAATCCCTAAGCGTTGACGCATACCAAGGGAATATTTACTTACTTTATCATTAATTCTTTTAGATAAGCCGGTAATTTTAACTACTTCTTTAATTCTTTCTTCGGAAATATTATCATAGAGATTGGCAATTAGTTTAAGATTTTTATACCCACTCATATACATATAATGGTCGGGATTTTCCACTATAGCCCCTACTCTTTTGATGGCGTTAACAAAATCTTTTTTAACATCGTAACCATTGATGACTACTGTACCTTTATCGATACTTTGTAATCCTAAAATTAACTTAATAGTTGTTGTTTTACCGGCACCATTAGGACCAATAAAAGCTAAAATATCGCCGCCATCTAATGTTAGTGATACATCTTGTAAAATTTGTTTTCTACCAAATTTCTTACTAATTTTTTGACATTCTAAAATATGTTCATTCATATTAAGCCTCCTGTTCTTCATTTTAGCACTTAGTAAAATTTTTAGCAATAAATTTATCCCCTCTACTATTATTATTATAGATAAACCTCTCATTTCCTTTTTTTATGTTAAATTTTTTGATAATTTTTTAAAAAATAGCAAAAGATAATTGCAAGTGAGGAAGAATTATGTTATTATTAATTAGTCATGGACCTTTAGCTCAGTTGGTTAGAGCATCCGGCTCATAACCGGGCGGTCGTAGGTTCGAGCCCCACAAGGTCCACCATGATTTTGCAGGTATGGCGGAATT
>CANQMM010000053.1 GCA_947624955.1 uncultured Bacilli bacterium
TACTTGTTTTTGCGTGCATTTAGTTCTTTAATATCCTATTTTTTACATTACGAGAATTTAACATTTTATTCAACGCTATTTAAATTGTAAATTATTTCAATATTTTCTTTAAAAACTGACCGGTATATGATTCTTCTACCTTACATACTTCTTCCGGAGTACCACTAGCTACAACTGTTCCTCCGTCATTACCACCTTCCGGACCTAAATCGATAATGTAATCAGCTACTTTAATGACATCTAGATTATGTTCAATTACGATTACTGTATCACCATTATCGACAATTCTATTCAATATTACTAACAGCTTTTTAATATCATCAGTATGTAATCCTGTCGTTGGTTCATCTAAAATAAATACACTCTTACCCGTGGCTTTCTTCTGGAGTTCTTTGGCTAATTTAACGCGACCAGCTTCACCCCCACTAAGGGTAGGGGCACTTTGCCCCAACTCAATATAAGATAAACCGACATCCATCATTACCTGTAATTTATTTCTGACTTTCGGAATATTATCAAAAAATGGTAATGCTTCACTAACTCGCATATTTAATACATCGGAAATATTCTTATCTTTAAATTTAATTTCCAAAGTTTCTTGATTATATCTTGTCCCTTTACATACCTCGCAAGGAACATAGACATCCGGTAAGAAATTCATCTCAATTCGTTTAACACCGTCACCCCAACAAGCTTCACATCTTCCACCTTTAACATTAAACGAAAATCTATTCTTCCCATAACCTCTCGCTTTCGATTCTTTCATCTCGGCAAAGACATCTCTGATATCATCGAAAACTCCTACGTAAGTAGCCGGATTACTCCTTGGCGTTCTCCCAATTGGATCTTGAGTAATATGGACAACTTTATCGACATTTTCTAACCCCTTAACTTCTTTACATTTACCAACTACGACTTTAGATTTATAAATCTCCTTAGCTAAAGCTTTATATAAAATATCATTGACTAAAGTTGATTTACCACTACCAGAAACTCCAGTTACACAAATAAACTTACCTAATGGGAATTTAACATTTATCTTCTTTAAGTTATGCTCACTTGCTCCCTTAACCTCTAAATATTTGCCATTACCTTTTCTTCTTTTCTTAGGTATTTCAATTTTTAATTCCCCGGTTAAATATTTACCTGTTAGGGAATTAGGATTTTTCATAACCTCTTCCGGTGTTCCGGCCGCCATTATCTTACCACCGTCGACACCTGCTCCCGGACCAACATCTACTAAATAATCCGCAGCTAGCATTGTATCCGTATCGTGTTCTACTACGATTAGTGTATTTCCTAAATCGCGCATTTCTTTCATCGAAGCAATAAGTTTTTCATTATCTCGTTGATGTAATCCAATACTAGGTTCATCTAAAACATATAAAACCCCGGTTAGTTTACTACCTATTTGCGTAGCTAGACGAATTCTTTGGGCTTCCCCACCGCTTAAAGTTCCTGCACTACGACTCAATGTTAAATATCCTAAACCGACATTATTCAAAAACTCTAAACGATTACATATTTCTTTAATTAACAACTCACTAATTTGTTGCTGTTCTTTATTTAGTTTTAAATTCTTCATAAACTTATATAGATCAGCAATACTCATTTCCATCATATCCCAAATGCTTTTCTTATTAATAAATACATTTAAAATATTATCTTTTAATCTTTTCCCGTGGCATTCCGGACATTCTTGTTCAATCATAAATCCTTCGATCCACTCTCTAATCCAACCGGCTGTTGTTTCAATTTGTCTTCTTTCTAAGTTGTTGATAATTCCTTCAAAATAATCCGTCTTCGTTCGGACATTCCCATTCTTTGATACATACTTAAAATTTAATACTTCATTAGTACCATATAATATCTTATCTAACTTTTCTCTTGGAATATCTTTAATCGGCGCATTTAAATCAATTTTATATTTTTTAGCTACGGTTTCAACTTCCGTATACATCGTATTTTGATCCTGAGTTAATACAACAATTCCCCCACTAGCTATACTCTTATTCGGATTAGGAATTAATAATTCCTCCGATACTTTCATCTTAAAACCTAACCCATTACAAGTAGGACAAGCTCCAAATGGTGAGTTAAAAGAAAACATTCTCGTTTCCAATTGCGGTATTGAATAATGACAATGAATACAAGCATAGTTTTCACTCATCAATAATTCTTCTTGACCAAGCACATTAAATAAAACCATCCCATCAGCAAGCTTAGTACAAGTTTCAATCGCTTCAAATATTCGGCTCCTTGCTTCCTTATTGACAACTACTCTATCTACAACTACCTCAATTGTATCTTTTTTATTCTTCTCGAGTTTAATATCACTTGCTAAATCGATAACTTCCCCATTAACTCTAGCTCTAGAATAACCTTTTTTCCTTAAATCTTCTAATAAGGCAACATGGCTTCCTTTTTCTTCTCTTACAACCGGCGCCATTATTTCGATTCGTGTTCCCTCTTCATAATCCATTATTTTATTTGTCATCTCTTCGATACTTTGACTCTTAATAGGAATATGATGGTTAGGACAATAAGGTTCCCCAATTCTTGCATATAAAAGTCTAAAATAATCATATATCTCTGTTACTGTACCTACAGTACTTCTTGGATTATTATTCGTACTTTTTTGATCGATACTAATACTTGGACTCAAACCTTCGATACTATCGACATCCGGTTTCGTCGTACCTCCTAGAAACTGTCTAGCATAAGCCGATAAACTTTCGACATATCTTCTTTGCCCTTCCGCATAGATTGTATCGAAAGCTAAACTACTCTTCCCACTACCCGAAACTCCTGTCATAACTACTAAAGAATTCTTAGGTATCTCAATATCGACATTTTTTAAGTTATTTTCTCTAGCACCCTTAACTATTATCTTGTCCATTTTCTAACACCGTCCACATCTATATTTTCCTCGAAAAAACTCTGTTTATACTTCTTTTCGCATATCACAAAAATTACAATGTTTACAAAGTTCCTCTACTCTTTTATTATTTAAAAATCCTTCTTGCATCTTTGTAAATTTATCGCTTCCTATTATATCACTTAATTCCCTTTTGTAAATATTCCCTAAATCTATTAAACCACCACTATCTAAACAACAAGGTATCACTGTTCCATCAACTAAAATTCCTATATGATGCCTTGTTCCATAACAAGTACCATCTTCCCTATAATAATCATTATCTAATGATGGCCATATAAACTCTCTTTCAACCTTATAAAACACCTTATCGGCTAACTTTGTCGATAACTCCCCATCTATCCTGGTCTTATAATGATCATTTAACTTTTTTACTATCTCATCTAAATACTTATTTCTTATCCACATTCTATAAGATATAAAAGTTCCTGCTTTAACTAACTCATCACAAGCATTAAATATATTATCTAAATACTCATCCAAACTCTTCCCATTTCTTTTATCAAAACTATGTAAAGAAATATTTACTTGTCTAATATTCTTATTATCTTTTATCTTATCTATTAAATAGCCATTAGTAGTAATATTGACAAAATAACTAAGAGCAGCTTCATTAATTAGTTCATTAACTTGCGGATGTAATAAAGGCTCACCCATCACGTGTAAATATAAATATTTAGTAAATCCCTGTAATTTATTTAAAATAATCTTAAACTCTTCCATCGTCATAAATTTTTTATAACGTTTATTCCCAATACAAAAGTCACAATTTAAATTACAATTATTGGTTACTTCAATATATATCTTCTTAAATTCCATAATTACCCACCATCAATATATTAACATACATTTGTTCTTATATCAATAATAAAACTTTACATAGTTGCAAACAATTCAATATTATACTATAATATAATTAGTAATTATAAGGTAAGGTGGAACCAATGAAAAATCTAAAACTTATTCGCGAAAAAAGAGGAATTACGCAGACTAAATTAGCGAGTGATCTTGACATCAAGCAAGAGTCAATCAGCGCTTATGAAAAGGGAAAATCATTCCCCACTGTTGATACTTTAATAAAACTTGCTGATTACTTAAATACCTCTGTCGATTATTTATTAAATCGTACTGATAATGATAACCCCATTAAAGATCTAAATATTAAATCTCTTAATCCAAAAACTTATAAAATATTAAGTAATTTTATTATGTTAAATGAATCTAAAAAAGATGATGTCATTTGGTATAGTGAAGCCATAAGAAAAAGGGAGAAATAATTCTCTCTTTTATCACCCTAAAGTATAAGGATTTTCCGATGTCCCACTTCCACCTATAATTTGTACGTCCGATTTTAGATAAACGACCGGCCGAACGCCATTCGCACCGCTCATATCGTAGCTGTAGACATACCCACTGCTGCTCACAAGGAAGACAACGTCAGCATTAGACGAATAAGGCACCGGAGTCATTGTCCATTGATATGCACTATTAAATAACCAATCATCTTGATAACATTGACTCATTCCATACCAATTATACAATTCTTTATTTAAACACGCATCTCTTCCTGCGGTGCCTCCCCCTGTGGCATATCCATAATCACTTGTGTACATCAGGCCTACTTTTCCTATCCATTTGGTGGTTCTTGGTGTTTCGTCATTACAATAATCTCCGCTTGTACATATTTTACCGGTATTATCACTTCGTTCCGCTTCATAGAACATTTGCGTTTTATATTTATATTGATTTCCATCCCACTTTTCATTAATTGTTCCGGTATTCCACATTACTCTTGCTACTAGACTTCTCGCCGTTTCATCTAATCCTTTGGTTGGATTATGCGTAGTTTCTGTAAAGTCACACGTTTTTGTCGATAGTCTATAATTCCCATAACAAGTTCCCTTTGTACTATTATAATATGCTGTATTTAGTGCTATTTGAATTGCTGATGTGCTCCATTCATTTACTCCATAACCTCCATTTATAGATGTTGACGTAGAATCCCACGAAAAGGTACTCAATGCTTCATCTCTTATTATTTTTAATAACCTTTTTTGCGTACATTTTTCTTCATAATTTCCCGTTGTAACTGTTTGATTATCTTCGGGGCATTCATACGTTCCATCAAAAGTACCAATAATCCTCCAAGTTTCATCATTAAATGTTACATAGTTATTTGGAGTCGCTCCTATATATCTTTTATTACCATAATCATCAGTAGCTACTTGCTTAACATCAGTAATACTATCAACTACATCTGTAGCTGGAACTGGAATTCCTATTTTATACGGTTCACCTTGAGTCCCTTTTCCGCCTATAATCTGTACGTCCGATTTTAGATAAACGACCGGCCGAACGCCACGCGCATAGCTCGCACTGCTGCTGCCGACACGCCCATTGTCGTCCACATAGAAGACAAGGTCAGCACTAGACGAATAAGGCACCGGAGTTATTGTCCACAGCGTTTGACTACTATTAAATAGCCAACTGTTTTGGGCACAGTTAGTTTTATAACTACCGCTACTCCAATTATATAATTCTTTAGCTAAGCACGAATCTCTATCATATCCTTCTTGAGTTCCCCCGCTTGTCGCATAACCGTAGTCACTTGGGTACATTAGTCCTACTTTTCCTATCCATTTGGTGGTTCGTGGTGTTGAATCATTACAATACGTTGTTCCTTGCGTGCACAATGACTTCCCGTTATTATCGCTCCGTTCTGCTGTGTAAAATATTTGAGCAGTTGCGGTACTCGTATAACTACTCCAATCCTTATCAAGCGTTCCTGTATTCCACATTACTCGGGCTACTTGGTTTCTGGCTGTTTCATCTAATCCTTTGGTTGGATTATGTACAGCTTCGATAAAGTCACACGTTTTTGTCAATAGTCTATAATTCCCATAGCAAGTTCCGTTTGTGCTATTATAATATGCTGTATTTAATGCCTTTTGAATTGCTGATGTGCTCCATTCATTTACCCCATAACCATTATTGACTGTTGATGCAGT
>CANQMM010000054.1 GCA_947624955.1 uncultured Bacilli bacterium
CCATATCCTATTCTTTTTATTACTTTTATTTTATTATTTACTCCTTCTGTATATCCATTTGAAAATCTTTTATCTATGAATGAATTTACTATATATGGCAACCAATTTTCTATTGTATCTGCTGCTGATTCCATTTCTGCTATTCCATAATTTCTTACTGTTTCTATCCATTCTTTTAATTCTACTTCTGCATACTCATATGTTGTTGTATGAATTACATCTAAAAATAGCTCCTTTAATAGATATCCCTTCTGTAATTCTTTATTTATTCCTAATATTTGTTCTCTTATATCATATTTTAATATATCCACCATATGGCCATTTCTATATCTTTGAGTATATGTCCACCAATCCACATCGTTACTATATTTCCTTAACAAGGTAACATTCTTTTTATTTTTTAACATTCTATATTCTTTTGAATTATATCCATATTCTTTTTGTAATCTTATTCTTATTTTATCTAGCGCTTCCATTATATATCGTGTATAATGAAATCGGTCAACAACATATTTTGCTTTTGGGAACATTATTGTTGTTACCACTAAGTATGGTTCGTACATATCACTTATGACGAACTCTACGGAATGTCTATTCTCGGTATATGTAAAGTACTGAATTAGATATTCTTTTTTTCTTTTCGGTAATATATCTAATACTTTTCTATGTATTGGATCATTTATTATAAATGCATATTTTCCTTCTTTCGTATCTGCTTTAAATTCATCAAACGATATTACTCTTGGTAAGTTTTTTAAATAATCTGGATATTCTTCCATTGCATTTTCTAATATATTCCTTACTGTTCCTGAAGACACACTGTTATCTTCTGCTATATACTTTATTGATAAATTATAATTCAACAATTCTTTCAATATTTTTCGCTCTAAACTTGTTGTTATTGTTTTTCCTTTTTCATTTAAATTTACTGTTTCCGTAAATTTCTTTTTACAATTATGACATATGAATCTTTTCTTGATTATATTTATCCTTGTCTCTTGCTCTAATATTTTTAAATATTTCATCTCTATTGGTTTTAATTTATCATGAACACTTTTTGTATATTCTCCACATACTGGACACTTTCCTTTTTTATTTTTACTCTCAACATATATAATTTTTATCATTTTTTTATTTTCCTCTCTTTCTTCTATTTTTATTATTTTGTATTGTTCTAATTTTAGCAATTTTTCTATTTCATTCATTTCTTTACCTCCTTTCTTTAGCAAAAATTGCGTATTTATTATATAACAAAAAAAAGAAGATAATATTTCTATTATCTCCCCACTAAATTGTGTAGTTTTCTTATTAAAACTCCCCACTAGATTTTCTATATGGGTATTTTTATCTCCCCACTAGATTATCTAGAG
The DNA here is from genome assembly GCA_947624955.1 of uncultured Bacilli bacterium. GTDB lineage: Bacteria > Bacillota_I > Bacilli_A > RF39 > UBA660 > CALVJF01. The sequence goes on from CANQMM010000054.1 coordinate 1,371, forward strand.
CCGTTTTTTATTGTTCTAATTTTGGGAAGCTTTGCTAACGATTAGTTTTAAGTGTTGAGCAATCTGTTCTTCTTTAAAAGCTTTCGCCATTTGATAAGCTTCACAGCTTTCAGCTAAGGTTTTAGTGAATGAACTATTAGCGAATGCTCTTAGCACAGCAGTAAGTTCAATTGGATGCGGGTCTTCTAAAAGTTCAATAACTTTTCCTTGGTGTTCACTATAAACGTGCGGATAAGCATAATAGGGAGTTCCTGGTTTTAATGATAAAGGAATATGTACAACTTCATGATTACAATAGGTTAAAGCTAAATCGACATATGGTTCAGTGGAATCTTTAGCAATTTCTACCCTAGCTTTATCTGGCACAAAACTGTTAAGAATCCAATCCATATGGCAATAAGAGCTTAAGTAACCAATTACATCGACGCTAGAAACTTTATTTAAATCATAGAATTTAACCGTATCAGCACCATTTTGACGAGTTTCTAAAGCGTAGATACCTGTGCCTAATCGACTTAGATGACCGCGACAGCGAGAGTCATAGTTTTGATCTAGATATTTAATATCAACAATTCTAATTCGCGTATTCTCTATTTGATTGTCTACTGTAACAACTACTAAGCGATTATTACCTTCTAAATATTCAACGTGCTGAAGATATTCCCCACTTCCAAAAGATAAAAATGGCTTGTAGTATCCCTCACCTTTTTTGATAGCTAAAAAACCACTTTTTTCGTTACTTACATAGATTATTTCCCCATTTTCGGGAAGTAATAACGTTTCATTAATGTTTATCATATTATACCTACTTTCTAATTTTGATTGTCAGCCGCAGTTAATTTGGGCACTAACGATGGTGACATAACTTTAACAATTTCTTCGACTTTACCTATAGTGGCGATAAAGTTATCCATATCTTGTTGCTCTTTTAAAATAATTTCCGCTACTAGTTCATCCATAAAGGGGCTATCAGAATAATCATCTAGCAAAAAACTAGCTAAATCGATTAGTCCAGGAGTGGCACTAGAGCGAATGGCTGCGGATCTAGCTTCACTATAGAAATAACCAAATGATGCAAAAGGGGTTTTAGGATTTAATGATAGCGGAATATGAACTCTTTCACCATTAGCATAAGTAATCGATAATATCGTGTATTCCGTAGGGCTACTAGTGTTGATTATGGTAATACTAGTAGGATAAATACTATTTGTGCCACCTTGCCCAACTTCTAGAAGCTTAGCAATATCATAAACGCGAGCATTATAAGTATCGATAAGAATCATATTTTTTCCATCACTGTGTATAGCATATAACCCTGGTGCTAGGCTTTTTTCACTCTTTAGAGGCGGATAACCTTCAGCAGGTTCTATTTCTTTTAATGACTGTAAATCATAAACACTTAAACAATATTCTTCATGCCAATAAAGGGTTACGACAATTAGGCGATTAACATCTTGAAGATACTCGGCACTTACTAAAATTGCATCGCGGCTTTTAGCGCTAGCAACCGTAACCTTTTTATCGCCTACCTTTTTAACAATTTGCCAATTATCAGCGTTTTCTATGTACTCGAGATTAGCTTCTTCCGGAAAATTTAATTTAGGCATATATTCCCTTCTTTCTTAAATATTTATTATAATATTTTAGAAACTTTATAGCAAGAAAAAAGTTCATAAAGAACTATTCTTCATGAGACTTTTTCTTGGGCTTATCTTCTTCTTTTCTTTTTGGTAAAGCTTCTTTACGGGAAAGATTTAAACGGCCTTTATTATCGAATCCTAAAGCTTTAACAATGATTTCATCGCCGACATTGACAACGTCTTTTACTTTGTTAACGCGATCATAATCTAATTGGGAAATGTGAACTAACCCTTCACAACCTTTCCATAGTTCAACAAAGCAACCAAAGTCTTCTATTTTGACAACGCGACCATTATAAATTTCGCCAGGCACAACTTCGCGAACTACGGCTTCAATCATTTCTTTAGTTTTATTTATAACATCAATATCATTATGGTAGATTAGAACACGACCGTCATCTTCTAAATCAACTTTAACAGCGTCTTTATCATTGACACTAACTACCCCACTAGCTTCTTGGATGATTTTAGTAATCATTTCACCGCCGCGACCGATAACATCTTTAATTTTTTCTGGGTCAATATAAAGAGTTAAAATCTTTGGGGCGTATTTACTAAGTTCTTTACGTGGTTGACTAATGACAGTAGCCATCATATCGAGGATTTCGAGACGCGCTTTTTTAGCTTGCGCTAAAGCTTCTTTTAAGATATTTTTCGTAACCCCTTTAATTTTGATATCCATTTGTAAAGCGGTAATACCATTTCTAGTTCCGGCTACTTTAAAGTCCATATCACCCATATGATCTTCTAATCCTTGGATATCTGTTAAGATAGTATATTTTTTACCGTTACTAATAAGTCCCATAGCAATCCCGGCAACAGGAGCTTTGATTGGTACACCGGCAGCCATCAAACTTAGACATCCGGCACAAATTGTAGCTTGACTTGAGGAACCATTACTTTCTAATATTTCACTTACAACGCGGATGGTATAAGGGAATTCTTCTTCACTCGGAATGACGTAAGATAAAGCTCTTTCACCTAAAGCTCCGTGACCAATTTCACGACGTCCGGGTGAGCCATAACGACCGGTTTCCCCAACAGAAAATTGTGGGAAGTTATAATGAAGCATAAAACGTTTTGATTCTTCAAGACCTAAACCATCTAGTATTTGATGTTCACCTAATGCGCCTAAAGTTGTTGTCGCTAAACTTTGGGTTTCACCTCTAGTAAAGACAGCAGAACCGTGAGTTCTTGGCAATAAATCAATATACGCACTAAGTGGTCTTATTTCATCGACTTTTCGACCATCAGGACGAATTTTCTTATCCGTAATTAGTCTTCTTACTTCATCTGCTTCGATTCGATCAACTACTTTTTGAACTTGTTTTAACAATTCATCGGCATTTTCTCTATCAGCATATACTTCTGTAAAGTTTTCAATAGTATTAGCTTTAACCGTATCAATAGCTTCATATTGTTTTAATTTATCTTTTATTTGAATAGCTTTGAGCATATCTTTGGTAGCATAATCTCTAACAGATTTTTCTAATTCTTCATCGATATGGGCAAGTTCAACTTCCACTTTAGCTTGTCCTATTTCGTTAATGATTTTTTCTTGGAATTCACATAATACCTTAATATGTTCGTGGCCGAAGATTAAAGCTTCGAGCATTTCTTTTTCGGATACTTCCTTAGCTCCCGCTTCCACCATACAGATAGCTTCTTTAGTCCCGGCTACAGTTAGGGAAATAGTTGACTGTTCTGCTTGTTCAGCAGTTGGATTGATTATATATTCTTTACCTATTTTACCAACTACGACACCAGCAACCGGACCATCAAATGGGATGTTACTGATACCTAATGCTAGGGATGAACCAAATAGAGCTGTCATCTCTGGCGAATTGTCTTGGTCAACGGATAATACGGTGTTGATGACTTGGACTTCGTTACGGAAATTTTCATCAAACATTGGACGAATTGGTCGGTCGATTAATCTAGCTGCTAAAGTGGCAGCATCCGTAGGTCTTCCTTCTCTTTTAATAAAGCCCCCGGGGATTTTCCCAACACTATATAATTTTTCTTGATAAACAACTGTCAACGGGAAGAAATCTTGAGTGATAGCGTTTTTCCCCATTACAGTAGCTGTAAGAATTACAGTATCACCATATCTTACTAATACTGAGCCATTCGCTTGTTTAGCTAATTCTCCAGTTTCAACGACTATTTTACGTCCTAAAAAATCTAATTCATATACTTTTTTACTCATTTTTAATACCTCTTTTCTATATAAAAAGACACTTAATAAACAAGTGCCTTTATTTTCTTAAATTTAGTTCTTTAATTAATTCACGGTAACTTACTACATCATTATTTTTTAAATAATCAAGAAGACTACGTCTTTTTCCTACTTTAGTAAGTAAACCTCTTTTAGAATGGTAATCGTGAGTATGCTCTTTTAGGTGTTCGGTTAGTTCATTGATTTCTTCGGTAAGAATAGCAATTTGAACTTCTGTAGCGCCACTATTTTTAGCATCTTTACCAAACTTTTTAATTAATTCCGCTTTTCTTTCTTTTGTAACGGCCATAATTAAACCTCCTAATCATTATAATCGGTTTAATCCTAGTATAAATTTGGAGAAAATCTAAACCAAGAATAAACTTCTAGTTAAGTATATTATACTTTTTAAGAAAAATCAATAATTATTTGATTAATGTTAAACCTTTTTTAAAATGTCAGTATAAGATTTTATAGAAATGTCAGTATTATTATATGATAGAATATACTT
>CANQMM010000055.1 GCA_947624955.1 uncultured Bacilli bacterium
AATCGGACGTACAAATTATAGGTGGGAAAGGGACTCAAGATGAACCATATAAAATAGGGATTCCAGTTCCAGCTACAGATGTAGTTGATAGTATTACTGATGTTAAGCAAGTAGCTACTGATGATTATGGTAATAAAAGATATATAGGAGCAACTCCAAATAACTATGTAACATTTAATGGTGAAGTATGGAGGATTATTGGTACTTTTGATGGTATGTATGAATGCCCAGAAGATATTGATAACGATACAGTTACAACGGAAAATTATGAAGAAAAGTGTACGCAAAAAAGGTTATTAAAAATAATAAGAGATCAGTCAATAGGAGACTATTCGTGGGATTCAACCGACCAAAGTATCAATAATGGTAATGGAGTAAATGAGTGGAGTACATCCGCAATTCAAATAGCATTAAATGATGCTTATTATAAAAGTACAAAGGGAACTTGTTATGAAAATTATAACTTAACATCAAAGATATGTGACTTTACAGAAAGTACAAAAAATCCCACAAAAGGTTTAGATGCAACCGCCAGAAATCAAGTGGCAAGAGTAATGTGGAATACCGGAACAATTGATGGAACAGCAAAAACATATATGAATGCCAATACAAAAGATATGTACACAGCCGAACGAAGTGATAATAACGGAAAGTCATTATGTACAAGCGGAACATATTGTAATGACGAAACGCCAAGAACAACCAAATGGATAGGCAAAGTAGGTTTAATGTACCCAAGTGATTACGGGTATGCAACTAGCGGAAATACAACTGGTTCTGGAAACACACGGGGAGAATGTTTAACAAAAGAATTATATAATTGGGGTGATAGTAGTTTTACTGATTGTAAAAATAACGTTTGGTTACTTAATAATGTGGTTCAATGGACAATGACTCCGGTGCCTTATTCGGATAATGCCACCATTGTCTTTGTCGTGTATATCAGTGGGCTTGTTGGTAATAGTGATGCGCGCGGTCGTAATGGTGTTCGGCCGGTCGTTTATCTAAAATCGAACGTGCAAATTGTGGGTGGCTCTGGGACACAAGAATCACCTTATACTTTGGGTGATATAGTTATTTAGTAATAAGCATAGGAACTTTGGCACCTTGATAGGTGTCTTTTTCTTTTAATTTTTTATCGATATCATTCAAGATTTCACGCTTTTTTATTAACCAAGTTGGGGCAAATAAATCTTCTTTTTTGGGACTACTAATAATACGATGAATAACAATTTCCGGTCTTAAATACTCTAGTTGTTCAGTTACGATGTCGATGTATTCTTCTTTAGTTAATAGATGAAAAGGATGTTCTTGATAATATTGATATAGGGGAGTATCTTTGATGAGATAGAGCATATGGATTTTAATGCCGTGAATGGGTAGAGTATTTAAATAGATAACGGTATCTAGCATATCTTGTTTAGTTTCATTGGGTAAACCATTAATAATATGGGCTACTACTTTAATATTTCTTTGATGGAGTTTATTAACCATAGTCGTAAAGTTTTCTAAAGTATGACCACGATTGATAAATTTTAACGTTTTGGCATGAATAGATTGTAATCCTAATTCAATGGTTAAATCAGTACGAGTATTAAGTTCAGTTAAATAATCTAAAGTTTCATCAGATATAGCATCACTTCGAGTAGCAATATTTAAACCGATGACATTAGGAAGACTTAAAATAGTTTCATATTTTTCTTTTAATATTTCCGTTGGGGCATAAGTATTAGTATTAGCTTGAAAATAACCGATATATAAACTATTGGACCATTTATGTTCCATTATTTCTTTTACCTGGTTAAATTGGGTTATTAGATCATCATTTATATTACCGGCAAATTCACCACTACCACTAGATGAACAAAAGATACAACCTGGGCCATTGACTTTATTAGGACAAGAAAAACCACCATTAAGAGAGACTTTAAAGACTTTTTGCTGGTATTTAGTTTTATAGTAATAATTTAAAGTATGATATCTTTTATTATCGAGAGAATACTTAAACATATTTTTCACCAATTTCAATTATACCATTTACTTTTGAAGAAAGGAAAGATATAATAAGAAATATCAGGAGGGATTGTAATGGATGATTTAAAAACGTTTATGAGTATGGTTTATGATACTATGGCTGATGTTCCAGCTGGATGCTATAGAGTGGTGGAAAATATTTGGAATGTCATAGGGAAAAAAGTAAAACAAGGAGGAGTAGCAAATCGCGAAGAAACGGCGACTGTTAGAGGAGCTCAAGTAGATGCAGTTAATTTAGAAAGTGCTAAAGGAAATTGGGCTGGTAGATTAGAAGTTTGGGTTTCAGAAGATAAGAAGCGTTTAGTATTTAGCCGGGTTAAAAAACTAGAAAATACTAGAAGAATGGAAGTAAAGTCCATTTCTATGGATTTTGATGTTGTCGATGGAGAAGTCTTATTAAGTAGGGTGGATAATGTTTCTGGTCAAGCTTATCCTTATTCTAGTGATGACGAGGGAACTGTTAAATATCAGTTTGATTTGACGTTCTTAAAAACGACGAGAAATCCCGAAAGTAAAGAAAACTATTTAGAGAAAACAAAAACCGAAGTAAAGTATATTAGATATAGTGAAAGTGAAGCAGCTTTATTAAATAGAGTGGCTCAATCATTATGTCGAATATTTATATGGGGAGCTCCAAATGAGAATATTACAAATATAAGACCTTTAAGAATGGTTGATGGACATTTAGAAGAAGCAGTTTTAGAAGAAAATTTAAGTACTCAAAGTTTAGTATATTCAGGACCTTCTATGGGTTCAACGGCTGTTCGAGATGTGCGTTTAAGAATATTAAAAGGTCGAGGGAACCAAAAGTGAGTTTTGAAGAGTTGTCGAAACTCTTTTTTTTTGCTATCATATTAGATGATAGAGGGTGAATAACTCATGAGTAAATTAGGGGATCATTTTAAAGTTAATTATGCGGATGCTAAAAGTAAGCCGGAAGCAATATTTAAAGGGGATAAATACCGGATTACGATATTAAGTGAAATATTAATTAGATTAGAATATGATGAAAATGGGATTTTTGAGGATCGCCCAACGGAGTTAGCCATATTTAGAAATTTTGAAATACCGAAATTTAGAGTCGAAGAAGATGATCGGTATTTAGTTATAACGACTAAGTATTTTAGTTTGGAATACGTGAAAAATAAACCTTTTGTAGGACCGAAATATGCACCGGAAGCTTATTTTAAAGTTAGTTTATTAGATACCGATAAATCTTGGTATTTTAATCATCCAGAAGCCAGAAATTTTTATGGATTAGTAGGGAATTTAGATAAGACAGAAGTCTATAATGAGAATCAGAGTAGATTTGATGTTCAAGAGATAAAGAAAAAGACGACGAAGAAAGTTAAAGATTTACTTAGTAAAACGAAGGGGTTATATTCAACTGATGGATTTACATCTATCGATGATACTAAATCAGCGATTATTTTAGAAGATGGGACTTTAGTACAAGAACCAAGAGAAAAAATTGATACGTATTTATTTATGTATAAAAGAGATTTTGGTTATTGTTTAAAAGATTATTTTAAACTAACAGGCAAGCCAGCTTTAATACCAAGATATGCTTTAGGTATTTGGTGGAATAGAGATAAAATATATAATTATCAAGAGGTTAAAGATCTATTGGGAGATTTTAATAAAAATCGAATACCGATTAGTGTTTTATTATTAGGAGAAACTTGGCATCAAAAAGATAAAGCAAATTATCATAGATATAAGACGGGATTTACTTTTAATCCGGATTTATTTATCAATCCGAAAGATTTTATTAATTATATGCACGAAAGAGGGATTATGGTAGGGTTAAATATCGATCCTCACGAAGGGATATATCCGCACGAACCTAAGTTTAATGAAATTGCGGTAGCTTTAGGAATTACGGATAAATCGACAATACCTTTTAATGTTTTTGATAATACGATATTAAATCTATATTTAAATGTCCTTATTAGACCATTATATGATATGGGAGTCGATTTCTTTTGGTTAGATTATTATAACGAAGAAGATCGAGCAACTATGGATGCTTTAAATTATTACCATTTTAATGATTTTAAGAAATTAAATAATCACCGGGGAATGTTGTTATCAAGACCTTCGAAAGTAGCGGCCCATCGCTATCCTGTGCATTACTCTGGCCAGACGGTAGTTAGTTGGAAGACTTTGAGTCATCTACCATTTTATAATTCAACTAGTTCCAATATTGGGCTTTCTTGGTGGAGTCACGATATTGGGGGATACAAAGATGGGGTAGAAGATGCGGAATTATATTTAAGATATGTTCAATTAGGAACTTATAGTCCAATATTTAGATTTGCGGCAAAGTATGGCCACTATTATAAGAGAGAACCTTGGAAATGGGATTTACAAACTTTAAATATCGTTAGAGAGTATTGTACTTTAAGACACCGTTTAATTCCTTATCTATATGGGGAAGCTTATAAATATCATAAGACCGGGTTACCTTTAGTTCAACCACTATATTATACTTATCCGGAAATCTATGATGAACCCATATATCGTAATGAATATTTCTTTGGGAGTGAATTATTTGTAGCACCAATTACCGATAAAAAAGATTTAGTAATGAATCGAGCCGTCCAAAATGTCTTTCTACCTAAAGGTATGTGGTATGATTTTAAGACAGGGAAGAAATTTCCGGGAAATAAAAGATACGTGGTATTTTATAAAGATGAAGACTATCCGGTATTTGCAAGAAGTGGGTCGATTATTCCTCTAGCGGTATTAGGAGATAATATCAATACAACTAACTCGCCTAAAATGATGGAAATTCATATCTTTCCAGGAAAAAGTAATATCTATAATTTATATGAAGATGATGGCTATAGTAATCTTTATGCAGATGGGTATTTTATCGTTACGCGAATAGATTATAATTATTTAGCGAATAACTATACGGTAATTATAAGACCGGTAGAAGGTAAAAGTGGAATTATTGATGATTTAAGAGATTATCGAATCAGATTTAGAAATACAAGAGAAGCCGAAGATGTAGTAGCAATGCTCAATGAAGATGTTGTACCGGTAGCTAGTTTTGTCGAAGATAATGATTTTATCGTCGAGGTTAAAAATGTGAAGACGACGCAACAATTGACAATCAATTGTAAGGGTAAAAATATCGAGATAGATGCTGTAAGAATTATCAATGAAGATATCGATTCAATTATTAGTGATTTACAAATCGAAACTAGTCTAAAAGAAGAGATTGCTAGTATTATATTTAGTGATATGCCAATAGCAAAGAAGAGAATTGAGATAAGGAAATTAAAAAGTAAAGGATTACAGAATAACTTTATTAAAATGTTTATGAAGTTATTAGAATATTCAGCACAGTTATAAAGTTAATGACTGAATTAAAATGTAAATTCTCTAAAATTTAAAAAAATCAAGTTATAGAATAAAATTCCCGATTTTCTTGGG
>CANQMM010000056.1 GCA_947624955.1 uncultured Bacilli bacterium
TTATATAAATATACAGATTGTTTATAAATGTAACTTCCCATTTATAAAATATCGAGAAATTAATTTTTTATTTAGTAGTTATAAAGTTAATTCTTGCTATTTAGAAGGCTTATTGATATAATAAGTTACAAGCGATGAAGAAAGAGTAGTAATAAATTTAATCTTTAAAAGAGAGGTAGTGGTTGGTGGAAACTACTAAAGATAATTTATGAACTTGCTTTTGGAGTGATAGGGTTATTCCTTTATAGATAAAGAGGTAGTTTTACTACAAATTAAGGTGGTACCACGACATTTTCGTCCTTATGCGAAAATGTTTTTTTATTGGGAGGTAGAAGATGTTATTAGATGTTGTGACTTTCATATTAGTATTTATAGGGACTTTTGTTATATCTTATTATTTATATTTAAGAAGATATAAGAAAAAGGGCGCAATGGGAGTAGATGAAATTAAATATTTAGTGAATAAATTTAATTTAAAGAAGAGTAAATTAAATTATAAGAGGATGTTATTTAATTTAGCAGGAATTAAAGCTTTAATTATTGCTTTTGTTGCGACGATGCTGTGTATGATACCAATAAATAAGTGGGTAAATTTAATGATAGCTTTTATGGTAGCTTTTGTAGTATTAATGGGACTTATCTATTCGTTATATGAAATATATGGAAGGTATTTAAAGAGAAAGGAAGATAAATAATGAATTTTAAAGAAATAGAAAAGAAATGGCAAGATATTTGGGAAGAAGGGAAATACTTTGTAGCGCAAAATGGGGGAAATAAAGAGAAATATTATATATTAGTAGAATTTCCTTATCCATCAGGAGCAGGTTTACATGTTGGACATGTAAGAAGTTATACAGCACAAGATGCGATGGCAAGAATGAAGAGAATGCAAGGATTTAATGTCTTATATCCAATGGGATGGGATGCTTTTGGAGCACCAGCGGAACAATATGCCATTAAAAATCATATTCATCCGAAAGAGGCTGTTAAAGAAAATATTAAGACTTTTAAAGGACAGATGAAATCCTTAGGTTTCTCTTTTGATTGGACAAGAGAGTTTTCGACAACTGATCCGGAATATTATAAATGGACACAATGGCAGTTTTTACAATTTTATAAACACGGAATGGCTTATAAAGATACGATACCGGTTAATTGGTGCCCTAATTGTAAGACAGTTCTATCTAATGAGGATGCTGCCGGGGGTGTTTGTGAACGTTGTGGAACTAAGGTAGTGCAAAAAGAAAAGTCGCAATGGATGTTAAGAATGAGTGATTATTCCGAAGATTTATTACAAGGACTTAATGATACGAATTTTGCGGAAAAGGTTAAATTAGGGCAGATAAATTGGATAGGAAAATCTACCGGTGCTCATGTCGATTTTAAAATTAAAGGGACTGATAAAACTTTTACAGTATTTACAACTCGTTGTGATACGTTATATGGAGCAACATATTGCGTACTGGCTCCTGAACACGAATATGTAGATGAAATTACAACTGAAGAACATCGTGAGGAAGTTTTAGAATACAAGAAGAATTGTCTACTTAAAAATGAAATGGAAAGAACGGAACTTAATAAAGAAAAGACCGGGGTATTTACCGGAGCTTATGCGATTAATCCCGTTAATAATGAAGAAATTCCAATATATATTAGTGACTATGTACTAGCAAGTTATGGAACAGGTTCCATTATGGCGGTACCGGCCCACGATGAAAGAGACTACGAATTTGCAAAGAAATTTAATTTGCCAATTAAACAAGTAATTGCTAAAAACTTTGTCGGGACAGGTAGTTCAGCACTTCGAAGTGATAAACAAGATACTTATCGCGATGTAGTGGTCGCAGTTATTAAGCATCCAACGGAAGAGAAATATCTATGTGTAAAGAATAACAAGTTTGGATGGATCAATTTCGTGATGGGCGGTATCGAAAAAGAGGAAACAGTAGTTGATGCGGCCATCAGAGAAATTAAGGAAGAGACCGGATATAGTGATATTGTAATCGACCACGAAATGGAATTTGTCTACTTTGATAATTTCTATGCTGCTCATAAAGATGTCAATCGTCATATTACCGCTCATACAGTTGTAGGAAAATTAAAGAGTCTTGAACAAGTGGCAATAAGTAGCGAAGAAGCAAGCATTAATTCATTAATGTGGATAGATAAAGATAAATTGATTGATGAGTTATCAACGCCGGCGCATAAGTACGATGCCGAAAGAACCCTTAATGGGGAAGGTGCTATGGTCGAAGATGGTGTTCACGTTAACTCACAAGAATTAGATGGCTTAAATAAACAGGATGCTATCGATAAGATGATTGCTTGGTTAACGGAGCATAAGTGCGGAGAAGCAAAAGTCAACTATAAAATGCGTGATTGGATTTTCTCAAGACAAAGATTCTGGGGCGAACCAATCCCAATGATCTATTGCGAAAAGTGTGGATGGCAACCAATGAAAGAAGAGGATCTACCATTATTGCTTCCGGATGTAGCCGAATATGAACCAACGGAGAATGGCGAAAGTCCACTAGCAAATATTACTGATTGGGTAAATACCACTTGTCCTTGTTGTGGAGGAGCGGCTAGAAGAGAAACGGATACTATGCCAAACTGGGCAGGATCTAGTTGGTATTTCTTGAGATTTATGGATGCCCATAATGATAAAGAATTTGCAAGTATGGATGCTATGAAATATTGGCAAAGAGTCGATTGGTATAATGGGGGAATGGAACATACTGCTAGACATTTACTATATGCTAGATTCTGGGTACAATTCTTGTATAATTATGGATTAGTTCCTAATAAAGAAATGATATGGACGAGAGTTAGTCACGGGATGGTATTAGGTTCAAATAATGAAAAGATGAGTAAATCAAAAGGCAATGTTGTCAATCCGGATGATATCGTTAGAGAATATGGAGCCGATACTTTAAGAGTTTATGAGATGTTTATGGGTGATTATCAACAAGATGCGCCTTGGAGTACGGATTCTTTAAGAGGATGTAAACGCTTTATTGATAAAGTTATTAGGTTAAAAGATAAAGTTAATAATGAAAGTGGTTATAGTAAAGATCTAGAAAATTTAATTCATAAAACGATTAAGAAAGTAACTAATGATTTAGGAACAATGGGTTATAATACAGCTGTATCGGCTTTAATGATTTTAGCTAATGCTTTAGATGAAAAGGAAACTATTACTAGAGATGATTACCATATTTTACTAGTCTTATTAAATCCAATCGCGCCACATGTAACGGAAGAGTTAAATGAACAATTAGGATATTCAAGAATTTGTGAATCAGAATGGCCAAAATATGATGAAGAAAAGACCATCGATAATGAAAAAGAAATTGGGGTCCAAGTAAATGGTAAATTAAGGGCAAGTATTAAGATTAGTGTTAGTGATAGTGAAGAAGTAATCAAAGAGAAAGCTCTACAACAAGATAATGTCATTAAATTTACTGAAGGCAAAGAAATTGTAAAAGTAATTGTTATACCTGGTAGAATTGTCAATATCGTTGTTAAATAATTGATACAAAATAAATTTGTAATTTATTGAAACAAGTAGTATAATAAAATTATGGAAAGCGCATTAGCGCTTGCCACTTCAGTGACTGCGCCAGCACGAGCTTGCTGGTGCTTTTTCATTACCAAAACCCCCATCAAATCTCTATATAAAGCTTATTAAGCTAATTTAAAGATTATAATAAGAAGTACGATAATAATAATATAGAGAATAAAGATTTAGGTATCTTTTTTCATCTACACCGCCTCCAAACTAGCTCGATTAAATTTGAAGGCAAGCACAATGCGTCTTTCCGAAGTGGTATAATACTCAGTAACAAATAAAAGTCAAAAAGCCAATTTTCAAAATTGAAGCAAAAAAATAAGTCAATTTCGTTAAAACCCCCTAGTTTTTTAACAAATTGCCATAAAAATAAGCTTCAATTTTCAAAATTGGTTATTTTTTAAAGAATTTAAATCAATTTATAATTTTGTCTACATAAGAAGGGTAAGTGTCTACATTACCCTTAGCAGTACATTCATTGTTGAAGAAATAGATATAATCGTCAATTTGTTTAGAAATGTTTTCACAAGAATTAATATTAAAATCAATGAATAGTTCTTCTTTAATCCAACCATTAATAGCTTCCATTGCTCCATTTTCAGTGGGAGTACCTGGTTTAGACATCGAATGTGTGATATTATATAGGTAGAGAGATTCATTGAATTTCTTCGAAGAATATACAGAACCTTGGTCAGTATGGAGAATTAGTTCGAGGTCTTTGTATTCTTCTTTTTTTATTATCAAATCCTTTAAAGCAAGATGATAAGAGTTGGGATCACCTTTTTTGTTAGAAAGATAATAAGAGATAATTTCGTTGTTAAATAAGTCCATAAAAAGCGTTAATTCATAATAGTGATTGTTTGCCCAAAAGGCAGTCATATCGGAAACAACAATTTGGAAAGGCCTTAAAGGATTAAGTTCAGCAAGAATATAATTAGGAAAATTTTTAAGTTCACGATTAACTTTTTTACCGTATCTTCTAACGTGCTTAGCAATAGATTTAATACCAAGAAATTTACAAATTTTATGGGCATAATTATTAGAATAGTAAATGCCTAACTCAAGTCTAATTTTAGCATTTAACCAACGATAACCATGAGAAGGATACTTATAATGAAATTCTTCAAAAATCTTACAAGCTTCATTTCTAATGAGTTCTCTATTAGAAGGATTATTTCTTCTACTAAGCCATTTATAGAAACCCGAACGATTAATAGACATTTCATTACATAAAGCAATGATAGAATATCTAGAAGATAAATCAAAAATTACTTCGTATTCTTTTTGGAGAAAGTAACGAATACCTTTCTTCCCGTACCACCTTCTTTCACAAGATATCCTTTTTTTAATCTAGCAATTTCGATATCCTTTTTCATTAAAAGAGTTTTAAACTCCTCAGGAGATAAATTATCGTAATCAGGACTTAAGGGATAGTTGTCAACGATTTTAAAGTCGTTGACTAACTCAACTTTTGAATCAAAACAATGAGGATCTTTGTTGTAAGCAGTAATCCATTTTTCTAAAGTTTTAAGAGGGACATTGTATTCCTGAGCAGTTTTAATAGTAGAAGCTTTGTTTAAACAGATAAGTTCACAAAGTTTCTTTTTAAGCTCAACATTATAATGCATAATAATCACAACCTTTCTTTGTATACATTACAAAATAATAGTATACATTATAAAAATAACAGTATAAATAAAATAATAAAGTGTCTACATTAAGTTTAGCAGTGCACACATTGGAAACGCTATCCAAATTTTCCACGAATTTGACAAATATGCGGGGGGGGGGGTATCCTAGTCGTAGAAAGATATAGGTGAC
>CANQMM010000057.1 GCA_947624955.1 uncultured Bacilli bacterium
CCCCCCCCCGCATATTTGTCAAATTTAAAAAAATGTACGCATGAGTGTACAAATTATTTAGTTAAATAAGCAATTGCTTCGTCTAAAGTATCTACTCCTACAACCTCGATGTCGTAACCTTTATCTTCTTTTACTGCTAAAGCTTCTTCTAAGTTTTCTTTCGGACATAAGAATATATCGGCTTTCTTTTTATGAGCTCCAATTAGCTTGTATTTAACTCCTCCGATTGCTCCAACATTCCCATCTTTATCGATAGTACCTGTACCAATGATATATCTTCCTTTAGTAATATCTTCTTTGACTAAATTATTATAGATCATTAAAGCCATCATCATTCCGCCACTTGGACCTGACTCACTTGATTTAGCTTCGATTTCTACCTCTTTACTTAAATCATACTCATAAGTAGTAATTATGGAAACTCCGGCTTTTAAACCATCTTCTGTTTCATATATAACTGCTTTTTCTTCTCTTTCTTTATCATCTCTTAATACTTTAAAATAAATTGTTTCTCCTACACTTTTATTAGTAACTATCTCTCTTAAATCACTAATACTAGTAATATCTTTGCCATCCGCACTTATTATTGTATCGCCAACTTTTAAAGTTGTATCAGCATCCTTATCGATATAAGAAATATTAGCTACCTCTTTAGTAATAGTTAATTCCACATTGGCTTTATTAAATGCGGCGATAGTGGCATTCCCTATGGCTTCTTGTAAATATAGTCTATCTCTTTCATATAAATCATCCATCGTCTCATTTTCATATTTCATATCATCTTTAGCAACAATATCCCAATCCGGTATTATATAAGAAGCTAGTAAAAATGGAATACTCCCTCTAATTACCGAAACATAAGCCATCCCCATCTGACCTTCTATCTCATACCCATTTTCTACTTTAATCCGGTCATTTAAGATAATACTCCCTCCAGGAGACTCTACTACATAAGGTAGTTCTATATAAAATAAAGCATTAACAATAACTATAATTAAAATAAATATATAATTCTCTTTAATAAACTTCTTGACTCCATCATATATTTTAGTAAACATTTAACCTTCACCATTATTATTATATCAAAAACGAGGTTCAATATGAAAAGAAAAATCTATTTAATTTGTCTATATACATTATTCCTAATTTTAATTATTTATTTATTCATCAATAAAACGATAGTTACTGCTAATATTACCTCATCTTTAATCCTCTTCATTACGAAAGTCTTCCCCTCTTTATTTCCTATGTTTATTATCTCTGATTTACTTATAAGTCTTAATCTTCCTTACTATCTTAATAAATATACTTCCAAGATTACTAAATTCTTATTTAATATTGAAGGTTCTAGTACCTATATCTTTATTATGTCTTTACTTAGTGGCACCCCATCTAATGCCCTAATAACTAAAGAATTACTAAATAAAAATTATTTATCTAAAGAAAGTGCTACTACGATATTATCTTATACACTTCTTTCTAACCCACTTTTTCTTTATACGATGTTAACTATGTCTTTTACACCTAAAATAAGTCTAATCTTAATATTGAATAACTACTTAGCTAATATTATCTTAGGAATAATAATTCGTAAACAAAATAAACCATCTACTTATCATATAACCCTTAATAAAAGTAAGTTATCTACGAGTTTTATTAGTGCTATTACTAAATCTATTCAAACTCTATTGATGATCTTAGGCACTATTATTTGTTTTAATTTAATTAATATTTCCACAGGTAATGAGCTTTTAAATACTTTTATCAGTTGTCTATTAGAAATAACGGGAGGCTTATCTTTATTATCAACAATAACTATCAACATTTCTTTAAAAATAATTATTGCTACAATTACTATCTCCCTAACCGGTCTTTGTATTCATACCCAAATAAAAAGTATCATTGCTGATACTTCTATTAATTATCCTTTATTTTTAAAAAATCGTCTTTTACATCTTGTAATTAATCTAATCTTATCCATTATTCCAATAATCGTTGCATAAATTAGTGCTATTAGCTAATCGCCCTGGATTACAACTACTACCTGGTAAACACGCATTACTAGTAACACCCGTATTAAATAATTCTAAATCTAATAAGACATTTTCTTCAAGTATATGTCCTTTTAAATTGACATAAAACATTAGCGTCATAAAATAGTATCCATTATCTTCGACATAATTATAACAATACTTATAATCATTTCTTTCTAAATCGTAACTACCTGTCTGTAATGTCCATTTCTCATTATCATAGATAACACTATTCTTATTAATGAATAATTGCTTACTACTTCGATCTTTAAAAGTTATATTGAGACATAAGTATCCATCGCTATTAGGATTATTACATTCACTTAATGAATATAATCCCTTATTAATAAAATCATTTTGAACTGTTCTAATTATTAAAGTTCGATTCATTATATCTTGTGATTTAATATTACTATTAATACCTTCTTGCCGAATATCGACTAATAAATTAAAGACAAATATTACAATAACTCCTAGTAAAGCAATAGCAACTATTACCTCGACTAAAGTCATACCTTTACTCTTCATTAAATCACTCCTCTCCAATTGGAACAACTAATGAAGCATAAAAATATTGCTTTTTATTATTAATCATTCTCGTATATTCAATGACGATACGGTATCCGTCCATACCATCACCGCCTAAAGAGCTTAAATAATCAATGGCATTAGCTGAAACCCCACTTAAAGAACTATTAATTGTACAACCTGAAGAAGAATTCGTACAAGCCGTCAATTTAGAAACATCTTGATACGTAAAATATATTCTTTCGACATCCATGTAATCAGTTGCCATTAACTTTTCGCAAAATGACCGGGCCTTCCCACTTTGCGGAAATAAATCGGCATTATAACAACTGACCTCTAATAGTAGAGGGTAATTTCCTTCTTCATTCTCGGCTAAGTTTCTCTCTAAATAACTAACTACTTGATTACTTTGAAATAAATCTAAAATATAATAAGTCCGGTATAAATATAGTGGATCATCATAATACATTCTCCGGTGTTCATTTACTAATACGGAGTTAAAAGAATTATAAACTAGTAATAAAGAAGTTGCTAAAATAGTAATAACAACGATGGTTTCTACTAAGACAAAGCCCTTTTTCATTTAGCCACTCCCTATTCTATTAATATTATAATTTAAACTTTACCTATTTACAATAACTAAATAATTTTAGTATATTTATATTAGGTGAATCAAATGCAATTAAAAATAGATAAACAAGATATCGATATTATCTTAGCCAATACCTTTAAAAAACGCCTTATTGGTCTTTTAGGGCAAAAAGAAATTACCTTTGGAATGCTTTTCCCTCACTGTCACTCAATTCATACTTTCTTTATGTCTAATCCTATCGATGTCATCGTTTTATCATCCAATTATAAAATATTAGAAATATATGAAGCAGTTAAACCTAACCGCATTATTTTAAGTAAACAAAAAAAAGCTAGCATCTTAGAACTTCCTGCTCATACTAGCTCGCACTTTACTATCGGTCAAACATTATCTTTCGATAATCCCGTACTCTAATTCGACTTCTTTCCCGGCATACTCACTTGGGCTTTCATAATCCCACCAAAATCTTAAGATATGTGTCGAAGAAAATCCCGGTTTGATACTGCCCTCATATAAAATATAATAATCTTCATCATAAGGGAAAGCATCGACTTTTTTAATAATATAATTATTTAAGGATACCATTAAATGATTATCAATTTCTTTCCCATTTTTATTTTTTACATAGAGATAAAAATTGCCATCTTCTCTAGCATTATTCGTAATCGTTATTTCATAACCTTCCGTTTTTATCCCCTCAGCATTTGATAAAACGCTTAACTTTTCTTTTATATATTTGGTCTTACCATAATCGACGATAAATCCGCCGATTTTTTCTTTACCTTTCATATAACCAAATAAACTATTAAGCACAATAATTACTGTGATAATTAAAACTATAACAAAAATTAAAGTACTAATCCCGGTAATTAAAATTTGTTTATCAATTTCTTTTTTTGCTTTCATTATTGAATCACAAATGGCTTAATCCGTGAACCATCGCCATCGACAATTCGGACGGTGGAATTTAAATATACGACTGGACTAACCCAAGCCCTTTCATTATATTTTGTTAGAACCACTTCTCCCCCGTCGGCTTTGAAAAACTTATCGACTCCATTAGCATTATTACCTAATAACCAACCATCATTCATCCAATCTTTGGCATATAAGTAATCTGCCACTGTCGGCAAACTGACAATCGCCGAAAAGTCAATATTTTCTAAACTTGCTGCCTGCATCGCATTCGTAATACTTGCATACTCCCCAATCTTAAACTTGGCACTATCAATTAGAGATTTACTACTGATATTATTATAATAATTACTATTTAATTCATTATATAAACCCGAGTTAATAAATAAGTTTGCTTCGTTACTCCAAACATATTCCCCTATGGCTTCACTCTTAACGATTTTTACTTTTAAAGCTTCTGTCCCATCGATCGTATCTTCTACTTTAAATACGCCGATTATTCGCCATAACTCATCATTAAAAACCATATAGTTATTTGGATCTTCCCCGACATATCTAACATTGTCTTTAATATCTTTAACTAAGCCAAAACGATTATTATCATAACCTAAACTACTGATGACATCACTTGCTAAATCATTGACTGCTCTAGAGTTTACGACTACCTCTAAGTTCCCTTTAGCTCCGCTACTTTTACTAGTAATCCGGTGGGTTAAATCATCTAGACTATCATACTGTTTCTTTATCGCTCCTGTATATAACAAATATTGATCATCGACTTTATTTAAACTACTTAACCGATAATCTTGCCCATCAAAAACTACCGTAATATCTCTTAACTCATTCTCATCTAAATTATGCGGTATTAAATAAATATCATACATCATATCTAATGTTCCATTATTGACCACACTAAATATGACAAAACTCTCACTATTACCAATTTCTAATTTATTAGTATTCTTATATCGCACAGTTAAAGTTTTATCTACTGCTATCTCTCTAGGGGTATTATCGGATAACTCGCTCATAAATCCATAAGAGGTCTTAACTATTAATCCTGTTATTAATATTACCATTACAAATATAATGCCGTTTCTAACCTTGCTACTCACGAATACCACCTTCCATTTTAATGATAGCACAAAGGCCAAAAAAAATCTACCAGGATTTCTCACAAGATAGCGTTTCCAATGTGGGGAGATTTATAAATAAAGACCTTTTGAACAAATAAAAAAGGTTAAAACCTTAAAAAT
>CANQMM010000058.1 GCA_947624955.1 uncultured Bacilli bacterium
ATAAATTGATTTAAATTTGTAAAAAAATAACCAATTTTGAAAATTGAAGCTTATTTTTATGGCAATTTGTTAAAAATTTAGGGGGTTTTAACAAAATTGACTTATTTTTTTGCCTCAATTTTGAAAATTGGCTTTTTGACTTCTATTTGTTATTGAGTATCATACCTCTTCGGAAAGACGCATTGTGCTTGCCTTCATTCCTACAAGCTAGAATGGAGGAGATGTTATGAAAAAAGATGCTGATAGCACCCTATTTCAACGCATTATAATTATCTTACTTCTTAGAATAATACTTTACTTGCTTAAATTACTTTAGTTATATATTTATTCAGGGGGTTTTGGTACTTAAAAAGCACCAGCTAGCTTGGGCTGGCGCTCTCCCAACAGGGCAAGCGCTAATGCGCTTTCCATAATTTAATTATACTACTTTTTCAATAAATTACAAACTTAATTTATTTCCTAACTACTCTACTGTTACACTTTTAGCTAAATTACGTGGTTTATCTATTTCACAACCGCGATTAACGGCTACATAGTAAGCTAAAATTTGTAAATAGATAATAACAATGATTGGTAGATATACTGCTTCTAAATCAATCTTAATTAAATCATCGGCTATATCTTTAGGTACGTCTTGATTAGTTATTACAATAGTGTAAGCTCCTCTTGCTTTAACTTCTTTAACATTACTAACCGTTTTATCAGCAATCTCTTTATCCGTAATAATGGCAATTACCGGTGTTCCTTCTTCTATTAAGGATATTGTTCCGTGTTTTAACTCCCCGGCTGCATAAGCTTCACTATGAATATAAGATACCTCTTTTAATTTTAGTGAGCCTTCTAGACACATTGCATAATCACCAAGTCTACCTAAGAAGAAAACATCATCGTGCTCATAAACTTTTTTAGCTAACTCTTTTATATCTTGCTCTTTACTTAAAGCCATCTCCACGTCATTAATCAAATTATCAAATTCTTTATACTTATTATCTTGACTAATGAGCATTAATAGCAATAATAATTGACAAGTAAATGCCTTTGTTGTCGCTACAGCTTTTTCTACTCCGGCTTTAATATATAATACATCTTTAGTTTCCCGAGCAATAGAACTACCAACTACATTAACTATTGCTAAAGTATCGACTCCTAAAGTTTTGGCTTTCATTAAACTAGCTAAAGTATCGGCAGTCTCTCCTGATTGACTAATAAGAATGACTAAATGCTTTTTACTAAAGAAAACTCTTTTATATCTAAATTCACTAGCTATTTCCACATCTACTTTAATATTTAAATTCTTTTCTAAAGCATCCTTAACACACATTCCCACATAATAAGCTGATCCACAGCCAATTATTGTAATCCCGTCATATTTATTTAAATCTGGTAAAGTACTCTTTTCATAACTTTTTAAAGTATTATATAAAACTTCTTTCTGTTCGTGAATTTCTTTTAACATAAAATGTTCATAATTATTCTTTTGGGCACTAGCAATGTCAAATTCAAAGACTAATTTTTCTTTCTTAACTTCCTTACCATCGTGATAGATGGTTATTTCATCTTTCGTAATCTTCCCATAATCGCCATTATCCAATATATAATAATTTTTTGTATAATCTAATATTGCCGGTACATCACTAGCGATAAAGTTTTCTTTTTCCCCTATTCCAACTATTAAAGGACTATCTTTTCTTAAGCAATATATCGCATCGTCATTATCAACGATTATTCCTAAAGCATAACTCCCTTTAATATTCTTTTGTAATTGATGTAATACTTTTAATATATCTTTCTCTTCTTGATATAAATAATTAATATAAGCTGCTAATACCTCGCTATCAGTTTCTCCTTTAGTGGCATAATTAAGCATCTTTTTAATTTCATCATAATTTTCAATAATCCCATTATGCACTAAAGTAATCTTCCCCACGTGATGTGGGTGCGCATTGACAACACTTGGCTTCCCGTGCGTTGCCCATCTAGTATGTCCAATAGCTGTAAATGTTTCTTTATCCGGATTAACTTTTTCTACTAGATTATCCAATTTCCCCTGTTCTTTTTTTATTTCAATCTTGTTATTGACTCTATAAGCAATTCCTGCTGAGTCATAACCACGATATTCTAGGTTTTTAAGCCCATTTAAAACTATAGGAATTGCTTTTCTACTGCCGATATAACCGACAATTCCACACATAAAAATCCTCCAATTATTTTTTATATATATTTAATGGTTGATTATCCTTTGTTATAATTTTGATTTTATTTTTTAAATAATCATTACGTTTACCATCATTCCGTAGTAACATCCGCCGAATCTTCGATAGTTACTATCCTCGTCACCTTTTTCGGTCTGGCGCTAATTTAAGTAAATTCTCCTCCTCTATCCTTACTTAAACTTTACTACATTATATGAGAAAATCGAATTTTTGACAAGCAAAAAGAGAAATCACTGTTCCTCTTTATTACTACCATTATCTAATTTTACTAGTACTTCTCTTGGCTTACTGCCATTGGCCGGCCCGACTATACCTCTTTCTTCTAGTAAGTCAACTACTCTTGCTGCCCGATTATATCCAAGTCTAAATCTTCTTTGTAGCAATGAAGCACTAACTTTTCCGGTCTGTACAGCAAATTCCACTATCTCATTATATAATGGATCATCGTATTCTTCGACATCTCCGGATACCGGATTATGTTCTTCAGCTTCCTCTTCCGTTAAAGAGTTATCATATACTGCTACTTGTTGTTTACTTACATACTCGATTAATCTGCGGATTTCATCATCAGAGATAAAACAACCTTGAATACGGATAGGAACATTTTCTCCCATTGGTAAATATAACATATCCCCTTTACCAAGTAATTTTTCCGCTCCGGTCGCATCCAAAATAGTTCTTGAATCGATTTGACTAGCTACTGCAAAAGCAATACGACTAGGGATATTCGCTTTAACAACTCCGGTGATGACATCCGTACTAGGTCTTTGCGTAGCAACAATTAAATGAATGCCCGCTGCTCTGGCCATTTGCGTAATCCGCATTATTGAATCTTCGACCTCTTTAGCTGCTACTAACATTAAATCGGCAAGTTCATCGATAATAACTACTATATAAGGCATTTTCGGCATATTTAAGTTGGGATTTCTTCGATTTTCTTTATCTACCCATTCATTATATGTCCCGATATTTTTTACCTCTTTTTCACTGAAGACCTCGTAACGTCTTTCCATTTCGGCAACTATTCTTTGTAAAGCTAAACTCGCTTTTTTCGGATTAGTTACTACTGGACACAATAAATGCGGAATACCATTGTAATTGGATAATTCGACCTTCTTGGGATCAACCATCACTAAACGTACTTCATCAGGACGATACCGCATAAGCATTGAACCAATAAAACTATTGATACAAACGGATTTACCACTACCCGTTGACCCTGCTACTAATAAATGGGGCATTTTCGAAATATCGGCGGTTTGCACTCTCCCCATAATATCTTTACCTAAACTAACTAGTAATTTAGCGCCCTCTTGACTTTTGGGAATATTGCCAACTATTTCTCTAAATCTTACCGGACTAATTACCGGATTTGGAATTTCTACCCCAATCGTACTTTTCCCTGGTATTGGTGCTTCAATTCGCACATCTTTAGCTGCTAAAGCTAAAGCTATCTCTTTATTAATACTTACTATCTTACTAACTTTCGTCCCATTAGGTATTTGCACTTCATATTGGGTAACTGCCGGTCCAACATGGATTTCGACTACCTGACCTTTAATTTGAAAGTCATTGAGAACTCTTTCTAATATTGTTTTATTATTTTTAATAAATTCATTAGAATTTACTTTATTAACTTTTTTCGTTTCATCTAATATCGTTATAGGTGGTAACTGATAAGGAGCTAAACTAACACTTTCATTTGTTTGGGTGTTAGTAACTAAAGGTACCTCTTCTTTCGGCTCATTATGACTCTTTAACTCTTCAACGCTCGTAATGACAATCTTACGGTCATCTTCTTTAAGATTATCTTCTTCCTCATCTTCATCGTCGGTGTCGTCTTCCTCGTCATCATCTTCTTCATCTCGAGTTCGACCTTTAAATATTCCTCTTACTTTATCTAAGATATCGGCAAGCGTTATATCAAATAGTAAAACTATTCCAAACATCGCTAACACAACCAAGACGATAACCGTTCCGGTCATTCCAAATAACATTGCTAACCCAGTAGCAGCTACTGCTCCAACAACACCACCCCCGATGACAATACTCGTATCCCCGGTACTAGATAAACCATTACCTAAAGTCATCGAATCGGCTCTTTCCATAAACCGATCGATAGTTACACTAAATATTTGTTTAGCCGATTCACATTCTTTAATAAAGGTAAAATGCGATAAAACTAAAACTACCAAGACTAAAACATATAAACCGGTTAGTTTCGAATTGAAAAATTTGGGTAGTTTACGTTTTATTATCATATAACCCCCTAAATAAAGAACTACTAATAAAATAATGGGCCACCATTCACCTACTAAAAACATTGCAAATTTCTTAATAATTGACCCTACTAAACCAAAGCCAAAACCAATAATCCCTACAAGTATTAATAGTAAGCCGGTTAGTTCAACACTATATTGAAAACCCTTAACTTCATTTTCTTTGCTACTTTTTTTCTTTGCCATACTATCTTCACCATTATTATTATAGACCAATTTATGAAATAACGCAAAGAAAAAAGAAAAGAAGGTTCCCCCTTCTATATTAGAATACAAAGCTGCTGAAGATTATTGCTAATAAAATGAATAGTATCAAAATGATGAAAGCACTGTTGATACCATTGTTACTGCCAGAGTATTCATTGCCGTTATTATTGTTATTGCAACAAGCCATACAAACACCTCCTATTATCGGTCTTAAAGACTAAATGAAAGCTCCTACTATAATGACTAGTAAAATGAATAAAACTAAGATAATTGCTGGTCCAATTGCATTAGAACCACAACCATTGTTCATGTTTCTCTCCTCCTTTATTTGTCTTTTCATTAATATTGTATGGTTAAAATATTCATTATGTGAGTATTCTAACTTGTTTTTTAATATTTTTACTGTTATAATTAATAATCCTGAATTTATCAGTTTTTAAAAAGCAAAATCTCTCGAACTCAGTGTTTATGCTGAATTGAGAGATTTTTAA
>CANQMM010000059.1 GCA_947624955.1 uncultured Bacilli bacterium
TGTTTTATCAAAGTAAGAAAAGGAATAGGTGTAGGAACATCTATTTTTTTGTAAATCAAAAACTGTCCGTAGGTAAGGAACATCCTTATGAGTTGGAAATGAATTAAAAAACTAGATTTGGTAATCTAGTCATTGGATGTCTCTTGGGAGACATTTCTTTTTTCGTAACTGTCACAAAATGTTCCTTCTTTAGAACAAGTGCCTTTTTCTTTTATTGTTTCAACGGTTATCTTACCGAGGGTGCAAGTATTATCTAAATTATTACAATGTTTACAATCTTCGACTTTGCAAGCGATTCTTTGATTAAAGTATTCGTTCATGATTATCACCTAGTAGTAGTATGTATAGATTAGTAATTTTTATACATAATAATAATGGTGATAAGAATGAGAAATAATAGGAGTGTCGATTATTACTATAAAAGTTGTGATATTTGTAATATGGATGATGTAGATAAAAAAAGATATGAATATATGAATGATTATGGATATAATATTGATAATAGTAGAAGAAGAGTTGTGGATTTAGAAAAAGCTTGTTACCGTGTTAAAAGATTTGTCAAAACCGTATTTAATAATGGAAAAAGATAGATAAAATATCTTTTTTTTTGTATAATTAAAGGGAGGTGTTAGAAAATGAAATTATTATGTGTAAATGCTGGTAGTTCATCATTGAAATTTCAATTATTTGAGATGCCAGAAGAAAAAGTAATTATTAGTGGTTATGTAGAGAAGATTGGTTCGCCAGATAGTTTTTGGAATACCAAGATAAATGGGCAAAAGATTAGAAATGAGAAAGTTATTAATAATCATACCGAAGCTGTAGAGGTAGTACTCGATGAATTAGTTAAATATCATGCTATTGAAAGTTTAGAGGAAATAAAGGGAGTAGGACATCGAGTAGTTCACGGAGGAGAAAAATATTCTGATTCTGTATTGATTACTGATGAAGTTATTCAAAGTATTAAAGATTTAACTAAATTAGTTCCGCTTCATCATCCTGGTAATTTAGCGGGGATTGAAGCAATGAAGAAAGTATTACCGGATGTACCGATGGTAGCAGTTTATGATACGGCTTTTCATCAAACTATGCCAAAAGAAAATTTTATGTATCCTGTTCCTTATGAATGGTATACTAAATATGGCGTAAGAAAATATGGTTTTCACGGAACTAGTCATAAATATATAACTAATAAAATGAAAAAGATCTTAGGAAAAGAAGAGGTTAATTTAATTATTTGTCATATTGGTAGTGGGTCAAGTATTAGTGCAATTAAAAATGGTAAATGCTTTAATACAACGATGGGACTTACACCACTTGATGGATTAATGATGGGGACAAGAAGTGGTTCAATTGATCCATCAATTATCGAATATGTATGTAAAGAATCCGGAATGAGTGTTAGTGAAGTAAATAACGCTTTAAATAAACAAAGTGGCTTATTAGGAATTTCCGGAAGAGCTGACCACCGGGATGTTGAAGCTGGAATGGCGGAAGGTAATGAGTTATGTGTCCTTGCTAATGATATGTATATTAATCGGGTTGTTAATTATATAGCCGAATATTATGTAGAATTAGAAGGTAAAGTAGATGCTTTAGTATTTACCGCTGGTTTAGGAGAGAATGCTCGTGAATTCAGAGAAAACGTTGTAAAGAAACTTGCTTGTTTAGGATTTAAAATAGATGTAGAAGAAAATATGAAGATTGCTAGTTATATGGATCAAAAAGAAGGTATAATTAGTCAAGAAGATTCAGTAGCTCCGGTTTATGTAATACCTACTGATGAAGAGATAATGATTATTAGAGATACTTATGAATTAATCAATAACTAATAATATGAGGAGGGATTTATATGGATAAAAAAATCTACAAGAGAATATATAAGAAGATTAAAAAGTATGACACAATAGTAATTGCTAGACATATAAGTCCTGATCCTGATGCAATTGCTAGTCAGATATCTTTAAGGGATGCAATTAAGTTAACATTTCCAAAGAAGAGTGTCTATGCGGTAGGTACGGGAGTTTCTAAATTTAAATATTATGGATTACTCGATCGTATCGATGAAGACTTATTAGAAAATGCCTTGTTAATAGTTTGTGATGTACCTAATTATGCAAGAATTGATGGGGTAGATCCGAGTAAATTTAAAGAAATAGTCAAGATAGATCATCATCCAAGTAATGAGACATTTGCTAGTGTCGATTGGGTTGATGAAAATGCCAGTTCTACTTGTCAAATGATTATAGAATTATTATTTAATGTCCCTTTAACAATTAATCAAAAAATAGCAGAAAATTTATATATGGGAGTGGTATCCGATAGTGATAGATTTTTATTATCTTATACAACTCCTAAAACATTTAAATTAGTCGGGGAATTAATTGAAAAGACTGGGATTGACTTTACGAAGTTGTATGCTAAGTTATACGAAAGACCAATATCTGAGATAAGATTTCACGGCTTTATAGCTACGAATATCGTCCTTAATGATAGTGGCTTAGCTTATTTAAAGATTAGTAATGATGATGTTAAAGAATATAATGTCGATGTAGCGACGGCTTCTAATATGATTAATGATTTTAATTATATTAAAGAGGTTATTGTTTGGACTTTTATTACTTATGATGAAAGAAACGATATTTATAAAATCAATATTAGAAGTAGAGGACCAGTCATTAATGAGATTGCCGCCAAATACAATGGGGGAGGGCATAAGTTTGCTAGTGGCATTAGAATGACGGATAAAAGAGAAATCGATAATTTGTTACACGATTTAGATGAGGCATGTTTAAAATATAAAGAAATGAATGAAGAGCAACAATAAAGTTGCTTTTTAAAATAGTTTAATAGAAACATATGTTCTTGTAAATAGAGAAGATATTTGCTATAATTTAAATGGTGGTAATAGTGAAAATAGTTAAATATAGTAAATTAAAAAGTAATAAATATAAAGTAGTATTCGATAATGAGTTAGAGGTAGAATTATATGATGATATCATCGTACAGTATAATCTAATAGGTAAGAAAGAGTTAACCCAAAAAGAGTTAGATGAAATATTAAAAATCAATGATAATTTAATGGCTTATTATGAGGGATTAAAATATATTAGTAAAAAGTTAAGAAGTGAAAAGGAAGTTATTAATTATTTAAAGAAAAAGGAATATGATGAGAAGATTATTAATGAGGTTGTCGAAAGATTAAGAAAAGAAGGATATTTAAATAGTCAGTTATATATTACAAGTTTTATTAATGATCAAGTTAATTTAGGACTTAGTGGACCTTTAAAGATTAGAAGATTACTAGAGGAGTTGGGCTTTGCTAGTGAGTTAATCGATTTAGAATTAGAAAAAGTTAAAGATGAGGTTTGGATAGCTAAGGCAACGAAGATAGTTGATAAAAAAATTAAAACCAATCATAAATTAAGTAATTTAAAATTAAAAGAAAAGATTTTATATGATTTAAGTAATCTAGGATATAGTAAAGAATTAGGAAGAAGTATTTTAGATGAGTGGGAATTTAATGATGAATTAGTTATCGATAAAGAGTTTGCTAAGTTATTAACTAAATTAAATAAGAAATATGCAGGTAAAGAATTAGAATTACAACTAATTACGAAGATGATGAGTAAGGGGTTTAATTATAATGATATAAAAGAATGTATAAAAAAAACTAACATCTGTTAGCTTTTTTCTTTTTTAATTTGTCGTTGTTTGAGTGCTTTGATTTTCAAGTTCGGTTAAATTGTATTGAATGTAATTAGCATAGAGTTTTTTAATGTCACTGTCTTGAATATCAACACCATATTCATCTCTTAATTCTTTTAGAGCTTTAACGTAGTATAATTGAGCATTTGTACTTAAATACTCACTAGCAAGAGTTTCAATAATATCTTCTCTGACAGTTTCTAAGTCAGCTTTTTCTTTAGAATCGAGACGAATGATAACGTGGTAACCAAGTTGAGTAGTAATAACTTTAGTACTGTATTCACCATCTTTTAGTTTATAAGCGGCTTCTTCTAGTTCAGCATAAGCAGTTCCTAGAGTACCTTTGTTAATATAACCTAAACTACCACCACTATCTTTAGTTGATGTATCTTCAGATTTCTCTTTAGCAAGTTCAGCAAATTTGTCTTCGAGATCTTCTTTTTTAGTTCCTTTTAATGTATCGATAATTTCTTGGATTTGTTCTTTAGCTTCATCTTCAGCAGCCGTTTTTTCTTCAGAAGTCATATCATCAGTTACTTTAGCTGTAATTAAGATATGGCTAACTTTGATATCGCCGACTATTTCATCTTCATAATATTTTTCGATGTCCTTATCTTTAATTTGAGCTTTACCATATTCTTCCATAGCTAATTGTTGTAAACGAGTTACATAAACACCGTGAAGATAATCTTCTTGGGTAGCATAGGAAGTATTCTTTTGAATTTCACTTTCTAGAGTATCACCATATTGAGCTTGTAGTTGTAATAAATGATTATCAACATATTCTTGAACAGTGTCTAGTTTGTCAGCATACTTATCCATAATGATTTTTTCATCTACTAAATTAAGTAGAGTTTGTAGTGCATAAGAATCTTTCATTGAGTTATATAAATCATCAACACTAATCATAGAACCATCATCGAAGGTAACTATCGCATCAGATCCATTCTCTAATTTTGGTACTTTAGAACCACACCCTGAAATCATCAATAAACAAAGGCTTAATAAAATAATTTTCTTTTTCATTTAATCCTCCTTAAACATTATTAATTATAACAGTAAAAATATTAAAAAACAAGTTAGAATACTCACATAATGAATATTTTAACCATACAATATTAATGAAAAGACAAATAAAGGAGGAGAGAAACATGAACAATGGTTGTGGTTCTAATGCAATTGGACCAGCAATTATCTTAGTTTTATTCATTTTACTAGTCATTATAGTAGGAGCTTTCATTTAGTCGGGAATTTATCAGTTTTGAAACATAAAAATTGTGCAAACCATTATAAAATGGTTATTTTTTTGTCAAATTTTTAAT
>CANQMM010000060.1 GCA_947624955.1 uncultured Bacilli bacterium
ATGAAATTCCATAAAAAATCAAGTATTTATGCTACTTGAAGAACTATTTTTTATAAATATGTGATAAACTCGGGAGTAACGAATTCGGTAGCATATAATTATGATCATTTAGCCGTAGTTTCTTTTAAGTATGATAATGATGAAGAGGTTTTAATGGCTTTATTAGATGAAGCTATTGAACCGGTAGAATTTGAAACTAACGAAGGAGTTATAACTATCAGTGTAAATCCTAATGATATTAGTAAGACTAAAGATGTTTTAGAAAAGTTAATTCCGAATATTGACTATGAAGTTGATGAAGTAGGAATGTATGCTAAAGATTTAGTAACCCTAGAAGGAGAAGATAAAGAATTATTTATCCGTCTTTATAACTTACTTGATGAAATTGAAGATGTCAGTGAAATATATCATAATGTCAATATAGACCTATAGTGGTCTTTTTTTATTTTGATAAATGGGATATAATAATAACGGTGAATAATAATGAAAAATAAAGGTTTTACGATGGTTGAATTATTAGCAGTTATCGTTTTAATGGCTATTCTACTTACTATTGCTGTACCAAGTGTTATTACGATATCAGAAAAAATTAGAGTAGATATGTATTGTGAAAAGATAGAGTTTATTGAAAATGGGGCGCAATTATGGGGTGAAGATGCTTATGATAAGATATTTAGTGCGCCGAATAAGACTCTTAAGGTTAAAGTTAGCGAATTAGTAAATGGCAATTATTTAAATAAAGATGAAGTCGATGCTAACGATAAGGGAATTATTGTCGATCCAAGAGATGGAGCAAGTCTGATGGATAGGGAGGTCAAGGTATTTATTAAGAATAAGCGAGTTTATGCGGAATATGCGTGGACTAATGCAGAAAAAGATCTTTGTGACTAGATTTATGTTAGTAACTATGATATTATAAACAGGCTTAAAGGAGGAGTATTATGAAACAGACAGTATGTCTAATAGGTAGACCAAATGTAGGAAAAAGTTCAATATTTAATCGTTTAGTTGGTGAACAAAAAGCCATTATTTTAGATACTCCGGGAATAACTAGGGATAGAATATATGGGAATGTTAGTTATGGGGATTATAACTTTTTATTAATTGATACTGGTGGTATCGATATCGACTCAGGAGATTTTAATAAAGATATTAAAGCTCAAGCGGAGATTGCTATTAATGAGTCAGATGTCATTGTCTTTGTAGTCGATGGTCGAGAAGAGTTAACGCAGAATGATTTAGCTGTTAGAGATATGCTAGTTAAAACGAATAAAAAGGTTATTGTAGCGGTTAATAAGTTAGATAATAAAAAGTTACAAGATGAGAATATTTATAATCATTATCAACTAGGTTTTGAATATGTAATGGCTGTTAGTGCAGCACACAATATTGGTATTGGGGATTTACTCGATGAAATAGTTAAAGATTTTAAAACTGAAGAAAGTGAAGAAGAGGGAATTTTAAAATTTTCGATTATAGGTAGACCAAATGTCGGGAAGAGTAGTTTAATCAATGCTATCTTAAATGAAGAGCGAGTTATCGTTAGTGATATTGCCGGTACGACGAGGGATGCCATCGATACACGCTTTACTTACGAACACGAAGATTATATCGTCATCGATACAGCCGGAATGCGAAAAAAAGGCAAAATATATGAATCAGTAGAAAAGTATAGTTTAATTAGGAGTTTAAAAGCGATTGAACGTAGTGATGTGTGTGCTATTGTGATTAATGCGGAAGAAGGAATAATTGAACACGATAAGCACATTGCGTCTTATGCGATAATGGCCGGTAAAGGAGTAGTATTAGTTGTCAATAAATGGGATACGGTGGAAAACCCTGATGAAGCGATTAGAAAATGGAAGGAAGACATTGCTAATAACTTTCAGTTTATGCCCTATGTTAATATAGTTTTCTTATCCGCTAAAACGCATAAACGAATACATACATTAATGCCAGAGATTATCAAAGCTTATGAGAATAACCGCAAAGAAATTAATACGAGTATGTTAAATAATGTTATTAATGATGCGACGAATTTACACGAAGCACCTTCTTATAAAGGGAAGCGATTAAAAATCTTCTTTGTAAGTCAAACGGGGAGTAAGCCACCAAAATTTACTTTTAGAGTTAATGATAAAAGTCTAGTGCACTTTAGTTATGAGCGTTATTTAGAAAATAAAATACGAGAGAGTTTCGATTTAAGAGGAACACCGATTATCTTACAATTTAAAAATCGCGGAAAGGAAGAGGATGAATAAATCTTCTTTTTTCATATAGTTTTCACAATTTTGTTATAATATAAAGATGAGGTGAAGAATTCGTGAATATCTTAGTAGTTGATGATGAACAATTAATTAGAGAAGTAATCAAGGAATATTTAATTCTCGAGGGTTATCATGTTTTAGAAGCTGTCGATGGGGAAGATGCTGTGAAGGTGTTTCAACGGGAAAAAGTCGATTTAGTCATTATGGATATTATGATGCCAAAGATGGATGGTTATCAAGCTTGTAAAGAGATTAAAAAGATTAAGAATGTGCCATTTATTATGTTATCAGCTAGAAGTGAAGAATATGATAAGTTAATTGGATTTGATTTGGGTATTGATGATTATGTAACGAAACCTTTTAGTCCTAAAGAGATTGTTGCACGCGTAAAAGCAATTTTAAAAAGAACTAATGGGAAAGAGGAAAGATATGTCTTTGCCGGCTTGACTATCGATGATAAAGCTCACGAGGTGTATGTCGATGATAAGGAGATTATTCTGACACCTAAGGAATATGATTTACTCAAGTATCTAGTAATGAATAAAAATATCGCCCTTTCACGGGATAATTTATTATCAGCTGTTTGGGGTTATGCTTTTTATGGGGATGATCGGACGGTGGATACCCATATTAAAACATTGAGAAATAGTTTAGGAAAATATCGGGATTTAGTTAAAACTGTACGGGGAGTAGGTTATAAATTTGAATATAAAGAAAAGAATTAATTCTTTAAATTTTAAAACATTAAGTTATTTAGTAATATTTTCGGTATCTATATTGTTAGTATTTTGGATTATTCAAACGATATTTAGTGTAGTTTTATATGAAAAAATACAAGTAGATACGATGGAAAATATTAGTAAGGAAATATATAATGCCGATATTAATGAATTAGATAGTATATTAGGGGAAATCGTTTATAATCATAATGTTTGTATTAAGTATGTTATGGATAATGGAGCAGTACTTGATTATAATACCAAGGGATTTGGTTGTTTATTAGGTCGTAATGATTCGAATATAAGTGTATATATGCACGATTTATATGATAGTGAAGAAGATGTGAAAGCGGTAAAGTTACTTGTACCTAATAATGAATCGAAAGCTTTATTATATGGGATTAGACAAAGTAATGGCTATGTTTATGTCTTTTCAATGTTAGAGGATATCAATAATACTTCCAAACTTTTGAAAGCCCAAATAATCTATATCGTTTTCGTAGTAATCATTTTAGCGATATTGATTGCCTTCTTTATTTCTAAAAGGATTACGAAACCAATTGAAGAAATTACGGATAAAGCTAAACGGTTAGCTGATGGCGAATATGATGTAAAATTTAGGAAGAATGGGGTTACGGAAATTGATGACTTAGCGGATGCTTTAAATTATGTGGGTTCCGAAATAGGTAAGACGGATGAATTTAGAAGAGATTTAATGGCTAATGTAAGTCACGATTTAAAGACACCACTTACGATGATTAAGGCGTATTCGGAAATGGTTAGAGATATATCTTATAAAAATAAGAAAAAAAGAGAAGAACATTTGGATATTATCATTGCGGAAACGGATCGTTTAAATACTTTAGTCAATGATATTTTAACACTATCGAAGTTGCAAGCTAATGCGGAGGTGTTAAACGTTGAAGAGTTCGATTTAAATCTTGAAATTGAAAACATCTTAAAGAGATATCAAATTATTAAAGAAACGGAA
Organism: uncultured Bacilli bacterium; assembly: GCA_947624955.1. GTDB lineage: Bacteria > Bacillota_I > Bacilli_A > RF39 > UBA660 > CALVJF01. The sequence goes on from CANQMM010000060.1 coordinate 3,978, forward strand.
AATTATATTATTAATTATGAGGGCGTAAAAAATGCCGTAATTAGAGCGGATCGAATGAAGATAAATCAAGTTATATATAATTTGATTAACAATGCGATTAATTATACTGGGGAAGATAAGACGGTAAATATAAGATTAATTGAAAAAGCAACGGTATACCGTATTGAAATTGAAGACCACGGTAAAGGAATTGAGGAAAAGGATATCAATTATATTTGGGATAAATATTATAAACAAGAGAAAAATCACCAAAGAAATGTCATTGGAACGGGGTTAGGTTTATCGATTGTCAAAAATATTTTAACAATTCACGGGTTTAAGTATGGTGTCAATAGTGTTAAGAAAAAGGGAAGTACTTTCTATTTTGAGATAGATAAAAATAAATGTAAATAAATAATATTTCACTTGTATTTCACCTAAATTTCATATTCTTAGAGTATGATGGAAATAGATAAGGAGGAGATACGAAGAATAGATAAAAGAATAATTAAATGATTTAGAAAATTTAATTATAATATAAACCCTATACAATTAAAATAACATATAAACTCAAACTCACACTTCGAAAAAAGACTTATGTCCAGTAATAAGGAGTGAAAAATAAAAATCACTTCTTTTTAAGTGAAATAATAGAAAAAAACAAAAATAAAAAAATTT
>CANQMM010000061.1 GCA_947624955.1 uncultured Bacilli bacterium
GACCCGTTATTATACTACCTATAATAAAAAAATACATAATAACCTGGGGTCATTATGTATTGTATAAAATTAGAAATATACTAAATATTATTGTACTCGTTAAAAAATTTTAGTATAATGTAAATAGTAGAATTTGGAGGAATAACTATGAGTGAATTAAAGTCACATATTTTACGTTCTTCAATATTAGTAGTAAGTTTAGTTATATTAACGTTTAGTTTGTCTTATGCCTATTTTAGTGCTAGTGTTACGGATGTCAATCCGGATAGGGATTTATCTACAGTAACAACAGGGAATTTAAAGATTGATTTTCAATCTACGCAAACAATAAATAATGAAAATGCAATGTTAATCAAAGATACTGATGTTCAAAGTAAAGCGGATCATACGGATTTTACAGTTTCACATCAGAAAGATTCCAACCAAACGGGTTATTACTTTGTTTACTTGACTGAAGTTAGTATAGACGATGCATTAAAATCCGAAGATTTTAAGTGGAAATTAGTTAAAGTAGGAGATAACTCGGAGGAAGAAATTGCGAATGGTAATTTTCAAAATGCCGAAAGTGGCCAACTTATGACATTAACGCCGAGCGCTCAAGAGTTACCGCTTAGTGAGACTCATAACTTGAAGTTATACATATGGTTATCGGAAACAGACCAAGACCAATCGGCTTTTTACAATAAACAGTTTAGTGCTAAAGTACAAGTAGTAGCAAGTGTCTAAAAAGAACAATATGTTCTTTTTTTTGAGGACTTTTGTTAATAGGAAAATAGTGTTATAATGAATAAGAAGGGATGAAAGTCATGAATTCATTAGGGGCATTATTAATAACTGTAGGTGCGGGCCTTTCTTTTTGGCTAGGGGCCTTAGTAACTAAATTAGTTAATAATAAAAAAGCGTTAAATCAGTTAGCTATTGGGCTTGCTTTTACGGTACTAGTTGGGTTGATATTGGTGGACTTTATTCCGCATTTAGGTGAAGTATTTGAGCACGCTTCTTTGGAAAAACGCTTTATCAATATTGGCTTTTATATTCTTTTAGGATTAGTTATCCTCAAATTACTCGATTATTTTATCCCGGCCCATTATCACGAACATCATAATGTTCACGATGATAAAGAAGAACATAATAATCATTTATTTCATATCGGGGTAGTAACGAGTATTTCGTTGATGATTCATAATTTAATTGAGGGTTTATCTATTTATAATTTAGCTTTAACTAATGTTAAGAGTGGCTTATTAATGGCTTTAGGAGTGGTAGTACATAATATTCCGTTAGGTGTAAGTATTTTTGCGACGATGGGATTAGATAAGATGAATAAAAGACGGAAAATTAGTGTGATGAGTTTATTAAGTATTTCGACCGGTTTGGGGGCTTTGATTATCTATTTAGCCGGTGGACAGATTGGAGAGTATGTCGATGGCTTATTAGTATGTATGACTTTGGGAATGATATTATATATAACTATTTTTGAATTAGCTAAGGAATTATTGAATAATATAAAGAGTAAATATTCTTTGATAGGGATGAGTTTAGGATTACTTATTGTGTTATTAACTATTGTAATTTAGGAGTGATGATAAATGAAAAAAGTATTAGTTACCGGAGCAGCGGGCATTATTGGTCTTAATGTTATTAAGTTTTTGCTCAGTGAAGGAAAATATGAGATAACTCTAGTAGATTTAAAAAATAAACATAGTATGGAAGTACTTAAAAAATATACTAAAAGAGTTAATGTTATATATGGGGATGTGAATAATGAGACATTAATGGAAGCCTTAGTGAAAGATCACGATGTGGTTATTCATCTAGCCGGTGCGTTGCCGCCTTTGGCTAATTTAAAAAGCGAATTAAGTAGGATTGTCGATTATGAAGGTACTAAGAATATAGTTGATGCTATAAGAATGTATAATCCTAAGTGTCAGTTATTATATGTATCTTCGACCACGGTATATGGAAAAGAAGATAATAATGAAAAGTTGACTGTTAAAAGTGCTGTGGAAATTCACGAAGGGGATTATTTTTCCCAATATAAGTATGATTGTGAAAAGTTAATTAGTGGTAATGTAAAAAATTATACAATATTTAGAATACCGGTTGTTTTGGGGGATGCGAATAACGATTTGCCAATGTATAATGTACCTAAAAATAGTTGTATCGAGTTTGTGGGGGCCAAAGATGTAGCTTATGCCTTAGTTAGTGCCATCGATTACCGAGATAAAATTAATCAAAAAACATATAATTTAAGTGGTGGTGAAGAGTGTCGAACTACCTATAGAGAATATTTAAAAAATTTATTAAGTATATATGGTTTATCTTTTAGATATATTATTTCTTGTCTTTTAGTAGAAAAAAATTTCTATAGTGGCTTTTATAAAGATGGTAATGACTTTAGTAAGATTGTCGATTATCGTAATGATAGTTTGAATGCTTATTATCGGCGATTAAAAGCGAAATATCACGGAAGCCGCAGACTTATTCAAAGAATTTTAGCTAAACCATTTTGCAGAAAATAATGAGGCGATATGTATGAAAACGGGGTTAGTATTGGAAGGTGGAGCAATCAAAGGAGCTTACCAAGTAGGGGCTTATATGGCCTTTAGGAAATGTGGCATTAAGTTTGATGGCTTTGCCGGTACATCGATTGGGTCATTTAATGCGGCCATCTTAGCAAGTGGTAAATATCGCGAGCTATTAGATTTTTGGATGAATGTTAATCCGGGATCGGTTATTGGTGCCGATGAAAAGTTAATTAAGGCGATTAATAGTGATGAAGCAAAGATTAATGACTTATTAAAGGGGTCAGTTAGTTCTTTGAAAACTTGGATTAAAGGACAGGGAATATCTACCGATCCGTTGATGGAAATATTAAATGAATTGTTAATTGAAGAAGAGTTAAGAAATTCTAAAAAAGATTTTGGATTAGTAACGGTTAAGTTAAAAGGATTAGCACCTAAATATGTCTATTTAGATGATATACCCGAAGGAAAATTATACGATTATATATTAGCAAGTTGTTATTTACCGGTTTTTAAGATTAAGAAGATTATCGATGATAATATCTACTTAGATGGGGGATTTTATGATAAATGTCCGGTTAGTTTATTGTTAAATAAAGGTTATGATAGAGTATATGCCATTAGGATTAATGGTGTAGGGATTGGGCGACCAATTAAAAAAGAAGATGCCGCGAAAGTAATTACGATAAAACCTTCAAGAAAAATATGTCATACTTTTGAGATGAATAGAAAGGCGATTAAAGATACCATTAAAATGGGTTATTACGATACTTTACGGTGCATTAAAAATTTTGACGGTTATAAGTATTGTTTTAGGAAAAGAGCAGCGAAGTACTATGATTATCTAACTCGCAAGATTAGTAAAAGAGAGTTAGAAAGAGTTAAGCTATTTTTTAAAGTAGATACGAAGAAAGAAGCGGTAATAAAAGCGGTAGAATATCTTGCCGAGAAAAAGTATATCGATTATAATAAAGTATATAACTTGTATGGGTTAGTTAGAAAGATGAAAAAGAGTGGTTATAAAAATCATTTTGTTTATGACTTTGTGATGAAATTAAAATTAATATAGAGGTGATAGTTTATGGGAAGAGCTTATGAGGTTAGAAAAGCGAGTATTCAAAAAACGGGAGCAATAAAGGCGAAGACTTATTCGACTTTTGCTAAAGAAATATATTTACAAGCTAAGGGTAATCCGGATTTGGATACGAATGTAAATTTAAGAAGAATAGTAGAGAAAGCAAAGAAAAGTCAGGTACCTAGTGAAATAATTAATCGGGCTATCGATAAAGCTAAAGGAATGGGTGGCGAAGATTATAAAGAGGTTATTTATGAGGGATTTGGTCCGGGAGCTTCGACTTTAATTATTAAAACTTTAACTGATAATGTCAATAGAACTGTAGGTTATGTAAGGGCAGCTTTTAATAAAGTTAATAAGAGTTTAGGAGTAACGAATTCGGTAGCATATAATTATGATCATTTAGCCGTAGTTTCTTTTAAGTATGATAATGATGAAGAGGTTTTAATGGCTTTATTAGATGAAGCTATTGAACCGGTAGAATTTGAAACTAACGAAGGAGTTATAACTATCAGTGTAAATCCTAATGATATTAGTAAGACTAAAGATGTTTTAGAAAAGTTAATTCCGAATATTGACTATGAAGTTGATGAAGTAGGAATGTATGCTAAAGATTTAGTAACACTTGAAGGGGAAGATAAAGAATTATTTATCCGTCTTTATAACTTACTTGATGAAATTGAAGATGTTAGTGAAATATATCATAATGTCAATATAGACCTCTAGTGGTCTTTTTTTATTTTGATAAATGGGATATAATCTTGCGTTTGTCAGTTGCTAATAATAAAAACTCTCATAAAGTCCCATAAATAAAGGGAAAAATGAGAGTTT
>CANQMM010000062.1 GCA_947624955.1 uncultured Bacilli bacterium
TCAGTTTATATTCGTATTCCCTATTCCTTTATTCTTTACGATATATAAATATCTTAGATTTTATTTTCATTTTATTTACTTTGCAAAGTGCAAGGTTCTTTCTTATGCCATTTTTCCTTTATTATACTTAAAATAGGCCAAAATCGTTAACAGCCGGTCGAACTTTTTGGTCTATTTTTCCTTTTATTCACTTACTTTTTTCAAAACTGTCCGTAGATCAGCACCAATTGATATGGTTCTTCAGATGTTCCTTTCCCGCCCTCAATCTGCACGTTCGATTTTAGATAAACGACCGGCCGCACGCCAAACGCAGCGCACGCACCGCTGCCGTCGACATACCCACTGCTGTACACATAGAAGACATCGCTAGCATAAGACGAATTAGGCACCGGAGTCATTGTCCACTGTGTTTGGCTACTATTAAATAACCAACTGTTTTGGGCACAGTCCGTTTTATAATTACCGCTATTCCAGTTATATAATTGATAACTTAAACATGTTTCTCTATTTACAGAACTTTCGCCGGATGTTGCATATCCGTAATCGCTTGGGTACATTAGTCCTACTTTACCTATCCATTTGGTTGTTCGTTGGGTTGTATCATTACAATATGTTCCGCTTGTACATATTTTACCTGTGTTGTCACTCCGCTCTGCTGTGTACATATCTTTTGTATTTGTATTACTATATGTATGTGTTTTGCCGTCCACTGTTCCGGTATTCCACATTACTCTCGCTACTTGGTTTCTGGCTGTTTCATCTAATCCTTTCATATTTCCGTCTTGTGAAAAATCACAAGCTTTGGTTTGTTTGTTTCTATCTCCATAACAGGTTCCATTTGTACTTTTATAATAAGCATCATTTAATGCTATTTGAATTGCGGATGTACTCCACTCATTTACTCCATTACCATTATTGATACTTTGGTCGGTTGAATCCCACGAAAAGGTACTCAATGCTTCATCTCTTATTATTTTCAATAGTTTTGTTTGGTTACACTTAGTTGTATAATTTTCAGTGGTTATTTTAGTCTCTTCAGTATCTTCGGGACATTCCCACATATTGTCAAATTCACCGATTATCCGCCAAGTTTCATTGTTGAAAGTTATGTAATTATTAGGGGTCTTTCCGGTATACCGAAGATTATTTGCTTCATCGGTTACTATGCCACTACCTTCATCATTTTGAATGCCTTCCATAAACTGATTACCAAATGTGCCTTTACTAAATTCTCCTACTTTACTATCTATTATTAATATTGAATTAGGATTTACTGAATAATTAGCAAAAGATATACCAATTATTGCTAATACGAAAATAACACTTGTTATTATTAGCAAATGCGTTTTAGTAAACTTTCTATTTAGTTTTTTTAATTCTTTTTCGGGGTTAAACTCTTTCATTTATATCACTCTACTATTCTAGAAATATTATAGCATTTGATAATTAGCAATGTAAATACTTTTACTTTAGAAGTGTAAAAAAATAGTGAGCATTTAGCCCACTATTTAGTCACTTACTTGATTAGCAAGTTGTTCTTCAACAGTTTCTTCTTTAATATCTTTATTATCTATAAAGTGTTCTTCTAGGAATTCACTAGGTTCATCACTCATAAATTCTTTTTCTAAAAGGATGTCGATATCGCTATATTGTTTAGCTCCGGTACCGGCTGGAATTAATTTACCAATAATAACGTTTTCTTTTAATCCTCTTAAGTAATCTACTTTTCCTTTGATAGCAGCTTCAGTTAAGACTCTTGTTGTTTCTTGGAAGGAAGCAGCTGATAAGAAGGAGTCAGTTTCAAGAGATGATTTAGTAATACCTAACATAATTGGTCTTCCGGTTGCCGGAACGCCACCATTTAGAATTACCGGTTTATTGCCTTCAGTGAAATCACGAAGAGATACGGTTAAACCTTCAACAAAGTCAGTGTCACCGCCATCAATGATGCGCATTTTAGAAATCATTCGACGAACGATTACTTCGATATGTTTATCAGAGATATCAACACCTTGAGATTTATAAACACTTTGAATTTCTTTTAGAATGTATTGTTCAGTCGTAATTGGGTCAGTAACTGCTAGTAATTCTTTTGGACTGATTGAACCCTCAGTTAATTTATCACCGGCTTTAACAGTATCGCCAACTTCGACACGCATTTTAGCATTGAAATTAGTTACGTGGTCACGAGCTTCAACATCGTTTTCAACAGTTACTTTATATTTACCATTCATTGGTTCAATATGAGCAACTTTACCACTAATTTCAGCAATAGTCGCTTTAGCTTTTGGTGTACGAGCTTCGAATAACTCTTCAACCCTTGGAAGACCTTGAGTAATATCCGCATCACCACCATGGGCAACACCACCGGAGTGGAATGTACGCATGGTTAATTGGGTACCCGGCTCACCAATTGATTGAGCAGCCATAATACCGACAGCTTCACCGGTTTCAACTAAGTTACCTGTTGCTAAGTTACGACCATAACATTTTTGACATACACCATTAGCGGTTTTACAAGTTAAGACACTTCTAATCTCTACTTTTTTAATACCCGCTTTAATAATCTTATTACATAGATTTTCAGTAATTAATTCACCTTTTGGTACAATTACTTCTTTAGTATCCGGATTAAGAATGTTATTGGCAGCAAAACGACCAATGATTCTTTCAGCAAGTGGTTCGATAACAGCTCCGGATTTATCATCAACGAAGTCTTCAACTTCAACACCGGCTAGGGCACCACAATCATATTCTTTAACGATGATATCTTGAGCAACATCAACTAAACGACGAGTTAGATATCCGGAATCGGCAGTACGTAAAGCGGTATCGGCAGAACCTTTTCTAGCACCGTGAGTACTTAAGAAGAATTCAGAAACGCTTAAACCTTCGATAAATGATGATTTAATAGGGATTTCTACAGGTTCACCATTTGGTTTAGCCATACATCCACGCATTCCGGCAAGTTGAGTAAAGTTTCCGGCATTACCACGAGCTCCGGAATTCATCATCATAAATATTGGGTTCTTATGATCATTTTCAGCAATTTCTTTTAATTCATCTTGAATATCATCTTTAGCTTTATTCCAAGTAGATATGACATTACTAAATCTTTCTTCTTCGGTAATTAAACCTCTTTGGAATTGTTTATTAATCTTATCTACTTTATCTTGCGATTCTTTAATAATTCTTTCTTTTTCTTTACTTACGACAACATCAGCTGCGGATACGGTAATACCGGCAACAGTTGAATATTTAAATCCTAAGTCTTTTAATTTATCAAGCATTACGGAAGTTTCAGTAGTCTTATATCTTTTGAATATTTGGGCAATAATACTAGATAAGGTCTTTTTAACGAATGGTTCAGTTAAAGGCATTTCGCTAATAGCTTTCTTAATATCGGTACCCATAGGTAAGAAATATTTACTTGGTGTTATATTTTCAATATTTTCTTTGGTTCCTTCATTGATATAAGGGAAACTATCAGGTAAAATTTCATTAAATATAATCTTACCGGCCGTAGTTACTAAGTATTTATCTTTTTGTTCATCAGTAAATAATTTATATTTAAATGATTTAACGGGAACAGCAATTCTAGTATGTAAAGATAATTCTCTTCTTTCATAAGCCATTAATGCTTCGTTAGTATTTCTATAAACTTTACCTTCATTTTCTAATCCGGCTTCTTCAATAGTTAGATAATAGTTACCTAAGACCATATCTTGAGATGGGGTAACGATTGGTTTTCCATCTTTAGGATTTAGGATATTATTAGCACCTAACATTAAGATTCGCGATTCAGCTTTGGCTTCTTCAGATAATGGTACGTGAACAGCCATTTGGTCACCATCGAAATCGGCATTGAAGGCGGTACATACTAATGGGTGAAGACGAATAGCTTTACCACCAACTAGTTTAGGTTCAAAGGCTTGAATACCTAAACGGTGGAGGGTTGGTGCACGGTTTAGTAATACAGGATGTTCAGTAATGACATCTTCAACGATATCCCAAACACATTCATCGTGATTTTCGATAAGTTTTTTAGCTCCTTTAATATTGTGGGCTAAACCACGTTCAACTAAACCATTAATAACGTGAGGTTTAAATAATTCAAGAGCCATTTCTTTAGGAATACCACATTGATACATCTTTAAAGATGGACCAACAACGATAACGGAACGACCGGAATAGTCAACACGTTTACCTAATAAGTTTTGACGGAAACGTCCTTGTTTACCTTTAAGCATACTAGA
>CANQMM010000063.1 GCA_947624955.1 uncultured Bacilli bacterium
TCAACATGTATATAATATCATATCTTTTTAAATTTTTGTATTGTTTTGTCACCTCATATCTAATACACAGCAAAAAAATATAAAATTTTCAGGAAATTTTATATACATATGGTATTATTTATAAAAACAAAATAACTATATTAAGGATGAATATGATTATTGTAAAAATGCAGACGGTTTTACATAGAAATATAACAAAAAATAAATTTATGATATACTTATATAGTAAATAGAAACTATTTTGTTAAAGTCGGTGATATTATGCAAAAACTACAACTTATAAATACTATTGATGCCTTGTCTAGAGTGGTTAGTATAAGCGAAGAACAAAAGCAAAAATTGATTAATAAATATAAGGATATGCCTGATTCAGAAGTAATTAAAGAACTGTCTTCTACTGCATATCGAGTTATTGGAAGTAATTCAGAATTATATGATTATGCTTTAACTGTAATACGCAATATTAATACATCAATTTGTCCATCAGTTGAAGAAATGAAAATAATTATAGAGAAAATGTTTTCCAATGAAATTGAAGGAAATATTTCATTAGAAGAAAATCATAAATTAGTTAATGAATCTTTAAGACAATTTTGTACTTTATTTAATCAATATGGTATTGATTATTATATTGTAGGTGCTTTGCCTTGTTTTTTAAAAACAAACCAACCTTTATTTAGATATCATGACGATATAGATATTATGGTTAATGAGCGAGATATTCCTAAATTAGCTGAAATAATGGAATTGACTGGTTATAAATTTCAAGATGATAGATTTCCTTCGTTGGAAAGATATTTAGAAATGGAACAAAATAAACCTCCTCATACAGTTTTAGCTCAAAATCCAAACAATGAATTTCACTTAGGTTTCTTTTGTTTTAGAAGAGAACAAGATAGTTCTATTACTATGAGAGAATATTCTCACCGAATAGAAAATAATGATGTTGTTGTAGATGTCTTAGAACGACAATCAGATCCTATAGGAACTTCATTAAGATATGATGAAACTCCAACTACATATTTGGATACTTCTTTTAGAACTAGTTCTATTGAAAGTGTTTACAATTTAAAAAGTTATACTAAAAGACCAAAAGATATAACAGATATGAATAAATTAGAACCATTTATTAACAAAGAAAAATTGAGTGCATTACAGCAGCATCCTTATCAAAATATAACATTTCAAAATGTTCAGCAAGATTTGAATGAATCTCATAAATATGTATAGTTGAAAAAGAAAAAAATTAGTAAAACTATGTTATAAACTTTGGATTTATGATATATTACCGATAGTGAGTGATATTATATATCATTTTGTACTTATACAAGAGTTGTAGATTACTACCTCATTCGCACCAGGTTGATAGTTAACTCGGGCTGTTATAGTTCGAGTTTTTAATATACAGTTTATCATAAATTGGCATATTAAAAAGTCTTACATTAAAGTAAGGCTTTATTTATTTTGTAACATATTTAATAAATCAATTTTAAACATATCTTTAGATGCATTAGCTTTAGAAATCATAATACCTTTATAAGTAGTTAATTCGGATTTATGACCCTCTAATAAGATATCAGATGGTGTAATAGTATCAAGCATAACGACTTTTTCTTTTTCGTATACGGTATAAATTAACTTAACATCACCGTGAACTTGAGTAAACATTTTATCACTAGGTAACTTAAGTTCGTATTTAGCAGTGTGTTCTTTTTTGTTTTGTGATACTAATTCTCCTAAAAACTTACCATTACGTAATGCTGGATAATACTCAAAATTAATTTTTTTGAAAGCCAACATATTGTATTTCTTTAATGCTCTTTCTAATTTTTTAAATTCGTTTTCGTCAATGTAATCTAATACATAACCTTTCATATAAATACCCCCTAATTTCTTTTCTTGTATGCATTATAGCATAAAAATAGGAAAATGTCAAATTGTGTCTACTCTTTGATGTTTACGAGCAGTTATTCTAACATTTTCCATCATTTTTGTCAATAATTAATTCAACAATAGTCATCCCATCATTAATGCCATCATAATAGTATTTGCTGACTTTAGGGTGACTTTTGAGAACATCGTGGGTCGTCTTCCTTAAAACTCCGGTGCCTTTACCGTGAAGAATGATTATTTTGGGATTTTGGAGTTTAAGATTATCCGCGATGAATTGTTCAATTAATATTCTAGCTATGCTACTGTATTCTTGATGGATATCAAGATATGGGCATTTGGCTAAAAAGGGATTATTCGTAATTTTGGACATATAATTTTTCAACATTTTCTAGCGAAGGGATTGATAAGCGCGTTCCAACGGTACCTAGTGATAATCCAGCAGCAATATTCGCATATTTTACGGCTTTTTCGATGTCCCCACCATTAGCAATTATATAGCTAAAAGCACCGGTAAAAATATCTTTTAAACCGTTGGGGTCAGCAATTGGAACTTTTAGGGAAGGACTAACTTTAATTTGATTTTCCAAACAATAAAGAGCTCCTTTTTCCCCTAAAGTTATGACAATTTCGGCTTTAGGAAACTTGGCTTTTAATTTGTAATAAACATTGGCTAAAGTACCCGTATTATTAAAATCAATTGTGCTTCCGGCTACTTCAGTAGCAAAGTTTTCGGAACAAACGATATATTTGACGTACTTACCTAATTCGAGGATTTCCGGAGTTACTCTATTAGCGTCTAACACGCTAAGTGATTTGGGAAAATTTTGTAAAACTGTTTTTGAAGCATAAGTATCGTGGCCATCGGTTACTATAATATCCGGAGTAAAGTCAAATGTATATTTTTTTAATTTAACATATTCATCGGCGACATTAAATAGAGTTCGACTACTACTAGCTTTATTTACAATAACAAAAGATATAGCGGTATCATTCTCGTAGGATGTCTCAATAAATCTAGTATCAATTTTTACTTCTTCAAATTCTTTTTTAATACGATTACCAAATATATCATTTCCGATAACACCGGCGAATGTGGTTTCTAAGCCCCATTTAGCCAAAAGATAAGCACAGTTAGCGGCGGAACCACCACCACAGCCAATTTTATGGATAAATCTTTCACGTGTATCTTCTTTAGGAAATTCGTCAACAACTATTGTAATATCATAGCAAGCTTGGCCTATACATAAGGCTTTTATCATATTATCACCCTTTATTCTAGTTAACATTATAATACATTTTTTATAAAATAAAAAGTATCTTTGGATATCTAACTAATACCCTATTTTATCACGTAATTCTTCTTCTACTAATTCGAGTGGTTTATCAGTATCAATATTTATTGAGGGAATATTAGGATATTTTTCTTTTATTTCTTCGGCCATTTCTAAATAGACTCTCTGTTGACTGATACTATTTTCGACGGCATATTCAGATCCTTTAAATAATGCCTTCCCTTCTCTGTTTAGACGTTTACTAAAAACTTGTTCATCTTTTAAATATAAAGTGATGTAGTAAATTTCAAAATCGAGTTTACTAAATCTTTCTAATAATTTTGTATATTCATCAGTAAAACTATATTCTTTTTTACCTAGACGACAGTAGTTCTCTTCTGTAAAAAATGTTCTATCAAATACTAGATTAATACTATTATTTTCTAGAGTAGCTAAATAATTTAAGAGACTTTCATACATATTTTTGGCTTTGTAATATCCTTGTTTTGTACTATCGGATGTGCCTGCTAGTCTATAGAGATTGGTATAACTTAAAGTATGCCTTATATAATCGGTACAGGTTGTTTTACTGGTTCCTTGGGCTCCTTCAACAACTATTAATTTAGAATTGGCCATAATATCAACTACTTTCTTTACTATAACTAGTATAGCATAAGGCAAAAGAAAACTCCATCATAGGATGAAGTTATTCTACATTTTCAACCGGGATCATTTATTACTCGCTAGCCACCCGGAAGCGAGAAACATTGTCGCACTTTTTCAAGTGTAATATAAATATACTATATTTTTAAGAAAATGTCAAATAGTATACATTAATTGTTAATCCTTTTTTAAAATGTCAGTATATGATTTTTTTAAAATGTCAGCTTCCGGAGTTTGACAGTTAGTGATTTTAAAAATACGTAATTTTCCCTTTTGCATAAAGGGTTTTATTATGTCAAG
>CANQMM010000064.1 GCA_947624955.1 uncultured Bacilli bacterium
TGGATTTCCCGATCAATATATATGATGTTTATGCCAACTATGATTTTACTCCATCACCTCAAATCTAATACACAGCAAAAAAATATAAAAAATTTGACACATTTCCGTGTCAAATTTACATAATTAGACAATGAATTTGTTAGTCCTTATCACCATTTAATTTCCACTTATAAATCCACGCTTCATTCTGATGAATTAGAATAAACCAAGTTTCATTAGTCTTTAATTTTTCATATACGAGAATTCCCGATTTCAATTCAGTCTCTAACTCGATTAAGTCATTGAGATTAGCTATTTCGATAACTCGTTTATTTTTCAAAATAGGCATTTTGTTAGTTCTTAACATAATTTTATTATATTTCTTAATAATATTATCAATATCCGTATGATATTTATTTTGTTCTTTATTTAAACGATAAGCTTTAAAGCCGTCAAATATTAAGATAGTTAAACTAACAATTAGAAGGATAGATCCTATAGCAGCAAGAGGTTTATTAGTAATAGTGCCATCTTCATCGCCTTTTAAGTCTTCACTAGAAGTCACATCATCTTTAGTGGTAATGTTAATTGTTCCATCACTTATAGGGATTTCCATAGTTAGAGTATTAGTATCTTTGACTTCTTCATTATATTCTTCATATAATCCATCAATATTAGTTAATAATTCAACAGTTAGATAACTTTCGGTAGTAAGATTTTTACCGGCTAAAAAACTATTAACATCATTAACATAAGTATCATAATTAATTGGAACAGCTTCATTAATTTTATAACCATTGCTATCTTTTAATTTTTTCGTAGTTAGAGGTACTAGAGTATATTCTTTATGCCATAAAGGGTTTTGGTTATCTTTAGTTCCCACTTCATATGTAGATAAGACAGCCCGGATTTGATAATCATAAGTAAAATCAAATTTTTCATTAGCAATAAAATTATAATTAAAAGTACTTATTATTTCATCAATTAAGTTAGCAATATATGAATTACCTTCATTTAGGTATGGGTCAGAAAAATCATTATTTTCTTTCAAATATACCCGATAATTAATTTTGCCTTCTTCATCATAAGATAGAACTGTTTTATTAGTTTTTAATTTGATATTCAAACTACTAATAATTAAAAAGATGGAAAAGATTAAAACAATAATAACTATAGAAATTTTTATTAAGTTATTCTTGGGCATTTGTCTATTTTTCATAGTTACCCTCCCTATTCTCAATGTTATTATAGCACGGATAATACAGGCTAGTAAAGAATAAAAACAAAGGATATACTCTCATAAATTTAATGGATTTTAAATAATTTTTTGAAATTTATTTACTAAGATTTTTTTCACTATGTCGGGTAAATTTTTAATTTTTGCCCGACACTATGTAAAAATAAACATATAAAAAGATGATTAAATTTTATAATCATCTTCTAAAGAAAATTCAACATTCTCATTGATCCACTCTTTTCTTGGTTCTACTGGATCGCCCATTAAAACGCTAACTCGTTTTTCAGCTAAAGCTGCATCATTTATCGATACTCTAATTAAAGTTCGTTTATTAGGATCCATGGTCGTTTCTTCAAGTTGGTCAGGATCCATTTCCCCTAAACCTTTAAATCTTTTTACTTCATAATTCTTTTTATCTTGCGTATAATCTTTTAATTCTTCGTTAGACCAAAAATAAGAACGTTTACCTTTTTCTTCAACAATAAATAATGGGGGAAGAGCAATATATAATTTGCCGGCTTCAATTAATGGTCGCATATATTTGTAGAAGAAAGTTAATAGTAAGACTTGGATATGCGCACCATCATCATCGGCATCGGTTAAAATAATAACTTTGTCAAAGTTAGAATCTTCGGCAATAAAATCCGGGCCTACTCCAGCACCAACAGTATGAATAATAGTGTTTAACTCTTCATTTTTAAATACTTCTGCTTGACTAGTCTTATAAGCATTTAAGACTTTACCTCTTAGAGGTAAGATAGCTTGAAATTTGCTATTACGAGCTTGTTTAGCACTACCTAGAGCGGAGTCACCTTCTACTAAGAATAATTCATTAATAGCAGGATTTTTACTTTGAGCGGGAACAAATTTACCACTTAAATTCTTTTCAATTGCTTTTTTATTTTTGCCATTACGGGCTTCCTCACGGGCTTTTCTTGCCGCTTCTCGAGCTATTTTACTCTTACTAGCTTTATCGATGATACTTAAAGCAATCTCTTTATTTTCTTCTAAAAAGAATTTTAAGTTATCATAGACAACAGTTTCAACGACATTACGGGCTTCTGGCGTACCTAATTTGCCTTTAGTTTGCCCTTCGAATTGTAACAACTCTTCAGGTATTCTTAAAGAGATGACGGCTCCTAAACCTTCACGGACATCTGAGCCATCAAACCCGGTGTCCTTAGCTTTAATTAAATTGTTATTTCGCGCATAATCATTGAAAGCTTTAGTAATACCCGTTTTAAATCCCACTTCGTGAGAACCACCATCACCGGTTTTAACATTATTGACAAATGATAAAATATTTTCGTTATAAGAATCAGAATATTGCATCGCAACATCGACTTCGATATTATTCTTTTTACCACTAAAATTGATAACTTTATGAAGCGTTTGTTTTCCTTCATTAATGAATTCAACGAATGACACTAAACCATTATCATAATGGAATTTAGAACTCTTTTTATCTTCTTCATCAATTACTTCAATAGTTATACCACTTAAGAGAAAAGCACTTTCTTGCATTCTTTCACAAATGGTTGTATAAGAAAATTGCGTAGAAGAAAATATTTCTTTATCGGGTAAGAAAGTAACTATAGTACCGGTTTTATTAGTTGTACCAATAGTCTTTAGAGGACTGTCTACTTCCCCACCATTTTTAAAACGAATATTACTTATGACACCATCACGATAGATAATGACATCCATCCGACTACTTAAGGCGTTAACAACGCTTGCACCAACACCGTGAAGACCACCGGATACTTTGTAACCATCTTCCGTAAATTTACCACCAGCATGTAATACTGTATAAATAACCTCAGGAGTAGATTTACCACTTTCGTGCATCCCAATAGGGACACCACGACCAGTATCGGCGACAGTAATACTTCCATCTTTATTTAAAATAATTTTAATATAATTTCCATAACCATTGATAGCTTCGTCAATAGCATTATCGACAATTTCCCAAACAAGGTGATGTAATCCTCTTTTATCAGTAGAGCCAATATACATACCGGGTCTTTTTCTAACTGCTTCTAATCCTTCTAATATTTTTATTGACGATTCGTCATACTTGTTAGCCATTATAACCACCTTAAAAATTATATCATATTTTTGTCCTTAAATTAAAGGCATTTTGTCTAATACTGTCAACTTGAAAGACCACTTTTTCTAAAAATAATGGCAATTCTATTTGCCATTATTCATTTTCTAAATCAATATGTAAATTTAATTCTTCTTCAGTTGGTAATTCTTTTAAAATTTCAGGTGGTAAATATTCTGATAACTCATATGAACTAACCCCAATAGGTTTATGGATATCTTTTAAAGCATATTCAACCGAGAATTTATCTTTATCTCGACAAAGTATTAATCCGGGAATTTATCAGTTTTGAAACATAAAAATTGTGCAAACCATTATAAAATGGTTATTTTTTTGTCAAATTTTTAAT
>CANQMM010000065.1 GCA_947624955.1 uncultured Bacilli bacterium
AGAGAGACGATGGTAGTCAATGGGTTAGTATGTGAAGCTCACGAAGATGGAATGAACGAAGGTTTACGCAAAGGTGAAACAATTGGCTTTAGAAAAGGTTCACTTAGGAAGCAAGAAGCGATAGCTAAAAATCTAATTAAAGCCAATGTAGCCAAAGAAATTATTGCCACGACAACTGGTATACCAATATCCAAAATAGCTAGTTGGTATTAATAATTACTAGGAAGTAGAAATACTTCTTTTTTTAGTCATATAACATAAGATTTAAAGAGGGATTGTATGAAGAAATTAATATTATTAATTATATTATTAATACCAATTAGAGTATTAGGGATAAGTGCTGAAAGTGCTATAGTAATGGATAGTAATTCGGGAAGAGTATTATATTGTCATAATTGTGATAAGAAGAAATTAATAGCTAGTACGACTAAAATAATGAGTAGTATTATTGCGATAGAGTATGGAGATTTAAATAAAAAGATTAAAGCAGGGGAAGAAATATTAAAAGCATATGGTAGTGCTATTTATATGCAGGTAGGGGAAGAATTAACTTTAAAGGATTTATTATATGGTTTAATGTTAAGAAGTGGGAATGATGCTGCTATTGAGATAGCTTATGGAGTTACAGGGAGTATGGAATCTTTTGTATATTTAATGAGTGCTAAAGCAAGAAGCTTAGGTATGGATGATACGATATTTTATAATAATCATGGATTAGAAGAAAATAATGGAAAAGGAAATACTTCGACAGCTAGAGATATGGCTAAATTAATGAGTTATGCGATGAATAATCAAATATTTAGAGAAATAACTAGTACTAAAAGTATAACTATTAAATCTAATTATAAGACTTATGTTTGGAAAAATAAAAATAGATTACTTAGTAGTTATGAATATACTACGGGAGGAAAAACGGGGTTTACGGAAAAAGCTAGAAGGACGCTAGTAACAAGTGCTAGTAAAGATGGGAAAGATTTAGTAGTAGTTACTTTAAATGATGGGAATGATTTTCAAGATCATCAAGATTTATATGAAGAATATTTTAAAAGATATAGTGAAGTATTAGTACTAGATAAAGAGAAATTTAAAATAGATAGTGAAGATTTTGAAGATGATGAGGTATATATAAATAATGACTTTAAAGTATTAGTAAGTAAAGAGGAAGTAGATAAGATAAAGATTAATATAGAATTAATTAAAGATAAAGAATTTAAAGAAGGAGATTTAGTAGGAAAAGCTAAAGTAGTAATAGATGATGAGGTAGTAGGAGAAGAAGAAATATATTATAGAGGGGTAGAGAATAAAGTTAAGAAGAAGGGATTTTTTAAAAAGTTATGGGAATTTATTAAGTTCTGGTAGGGGGATTTATGATTAATTATATTTGGTTTAGTTTACTAGCTATTGGTCTTTTTTATGCTTTTATTACGGGGAATGTCGATGTAGTTAATGCGGAAATATTAAATAGTGGGAGTAAGAGTTTTTCTTTAATATTAGAGATGGGACCTATAGTAATACTTTGGATGGGGATTTTAAAGATTGCGGAGAAATCCGGGCTTTTAGATGCTTTTGCAAGAATGTTAAGGCCAATATTATGTAAGTTATTTCCTAGTGTTAAGAAGGATAGCAAAGCTTTAGGATATATTGCTAGTAATGTGGCCGCTAACTCTTTAGGATTAGGGAGTGCGGCGACACCATTTGGGCTTAAAGCCATGGAAGAGTTACAGAAAGATAATGAGGATAAAGAAACCGCTAGTGATGCAATGATTACTTTTTTAGTCTTAAATACGAGTGGGGTAACGATAATACCGACAACGGTCATTGCACTTCGAATGGCGACGGGTAGTGCTAATCCTAGTGAAATTATTATAACGGGTCTTATAGCGACGATTTGCTCAAGTGTTGCCGGTTTATTAATGGATTATTATATGAGGAGGAAAAGATGAAGATTTCAACTTATATAATACCAATTTTTGTATTGGGAGTTATTATTTATGGCATATATAAGAAGGTAAATATTTATGAATGTTTTTTAGAGGGAGTCATTGAGGGGTTAAAATCTTTATTAAATATTATACCGCCATTGGTAGCGATGATATTTGCGGTAAATATCTTTTTGAGTAGTAATTTTATCGATTTTGTGTTGCACGGGATAGGGTGGTTATTAGATATCATAAATATTCCGAAAGAGATATTGCCGATGGCTTTATTAAGGCCGATATCCGGGACAGCTTCTTTAGCCATTATGAGTGATATATTTGTTAATTATGGACCGGATTCATTTATTGGCAGGTTGGCATCTACTTTACAGGGGTGTACAGATACAACGATCTATGTATTAGCTTTGTACTTTAGTAGTGTTGGAATTAAAAAGATTAGGTATTCTTTGGGAGTAGGGCTTTTTGCTGATTGTGTGGGTATTTTGGCAAGTTTTGTCGTTGTAAAGCTATTTTTCTTATAATTTAGTATTTCACTTGTTTTTCCTTCTTAAAAATGTTATTATTATCTTGACTTTGACAGTAAAAACGAGCAATCCCTTTAATTACCTAGGTTTGCTCGTTTTTAAAATGTTGTACATTA